>CANFNO010000262.1 GCA_947447845.1 Burkholderiales bacterium
CTCTGCCAGCGCGATGTGCACCAGCAGTGCTGGGTCATCTACAGAGCGTCTCCGTCGAGCCAGATAGTGAGACGTGATGCCGACGGTACCCGCCATACGGTGGTCAGCAACCTGGATTTCGCGTTGCTGGTGATGGGTCTGGATCTGGACTTCAATCTGCAGAGATTGGAGCGCTATCTGGCTTTGGTGGGCAGCAGCGCCGTTTTGCCGGTGGTGGTGCTGACAAAGGCAGACGTGGTTGGCAGCACCGACCCGGATCTGGTGGGGCGACGCATGCAGGAGGTACGCCAGCGCGTCGGAAGCCAGGTCGATGTGCTAGCGATAGACGCCCGCAGCATCGAAGCCACCAAGGCCTTGAGTCCCTATTTGACGCTGGGCCACACCCTGGTGCTGCTCGGCTCGTCCGGCGCTGGCAAGAGCACGCTGACCAACAGCCTGCTGGGCAGCGCCACCCAGGACACCGGGGCGGTGCGCGAGCATGACAGTCGCGGCAAGCACACGACCACTGCACGCAGCTTGCACCTGCTGCCATCGGGTGCCTGCGTCATTGACACGCCCGGTGTGCGGACCTTGCGGCCGGATGTGGATGCCAGGACTCTGAGCGCCTTGTTTGATGATGTCAGCACCCTGGCGATGTCCTGCCGTTTTCGAAACTGTAGCCACCAGGACGAACCCGGCTGCGCCGTTCGCGCGCAGGTCAACCCGGATCGCCTGAAAAACTACCACAAGATGCTGCGCGAGAGCCGTCGTGACACCCTGAGTGTGCTGGAGCGGCAACAACAACTTTCCCAATGGAAGGCCAGAGGGCGGGCGGGTCGCCAACGCATGGAGATGAAACGCAATGAACGCTAAAAAGCGCCTGTCAGCCCCCCACCAGCGCAAATCCATTTCCGGATTTCGGCGCCCGAAACTGCAGTTCGTCGCGCAAAACTGCAGTTCGTCGCATTCCGGGTGCAGTGCATCCGGGTCCTCTTTATCGTTCGCTCCATTGTTTACTTCCATTCAACAGAAGCCCACCATGAAAACCTCTTTCCAAACCTCCTTGCAACTCGCCGCCGTCGCCGTGAGCGTGTCCGTGAACGTTCTGCTGGCATTTGCGCTGGACGCCTCGCTTAGCCGCCAACCTGCTCAGTCGGTGAGTCAAGTGCAGTTGCCTTCGGTCACCGTCGTGGCCAAGCGCTCGGCGCTGACGTCGCCCCAGCTGGCTGCTGCAAGCACCTCCAAATCGTTCTAACATCATGCCCATGGACGATTCAAACAACCGGCTGGCCTGGCTCAAGAAGATCAACGCTACCTTGAGCTCCTGGGCTGCCGGCCTGACCTGGTGGCGAATGGCGATGCTGGCCTTGATTGCGCTGATTGCAGGCAACTGGATCGCCGAAAGCCTGCAACTCGCACACCACACCCATGCGATTGCCCACAAAGTGGTCAAGTCCCATTCAATCCCCGGCCCCGCTGCGAAAAATGCGCCCAAAGCTGGCGAGGAAACAGCGGCAAAGCCTTGTCAGTCCAAACGCATCGTCATCAATGAAAAGCTCGTAGTGGAAGTCAGCGAGTCGGGCTGCGCGCCTGCATTACCTGCTTCAGCCGCTTCTGCCGCTTCGGCCGCTGAGCCTTCCAGCAAAGATGCGTCGGCTTCCGAATCAGCGATCAAGATCGAAATTCCGCGCTCCGCCACCGAGGACCTGGACCCAACAGACAGCGCCGACGAAGACCCGGCAATCGAAACGCAGTACACATTTGGGGGCTGGATCAAGGATATTTTGTCAGCCCTGCTGATTGCCTTTTTTGCCTACCTGGCTGCAGCCAAGATCATCATGCGCAAGACCGCCGAGTCGGACGCCCGAATCCAGCAAGCCACCGACTCTGCCGAGCGCGAAGCCGTTCAACGCCAGTTGATTCAGGCGCGCCTCAAGTTGTTGCAAGCGCAAGTGGAGCCACATTTCCTGTTCAACACCCTGGCGGCGGTGGACTATTTGATCGAAACCAATCCGCAACGCGCCTCAGAGATGCAAAAGCTCCTGATTTCCTATTTGCGTGCCGCGTTGCCGCAGATGCGCCAGGAGTCGTCCACGCTGGGACGTGAGCTCAACCTGATCAAGCCCTACCTTGAACTGCTGAAGCTGCGTATTGAAGATCGCCTGACGTATCGCATCGATGTCCCGCAGGGATTGGCATCGACCGTGTTCCCCCCCATGGTGCTGCAGTCTTTGGTGGAAAACGCCATCAAGCACGGCATCGAGCCCAAGCCGGAAGGCGGTCAGATTACCGTCTCGGCACAGGTGGTGAATGGCAACTTGCTGGTGGAAGTGGCCGACACGGGTATTGGCTTGCAGACGGGCAATGTTTACGCCCCGAGCACACAAGGTACCGGATTGGGTCTGGACAATATCCGCGAGCGTCTGGCCATGCTCTACCCGGGGCGCGGCAAGCTGAGCCTGCGTGCGGGCAACCCATCCGGTACCGTGGTGCACTTGGAGATTCCTTACCAGGCCGACAATGGCGCTACCCATGACAAACCCTAACCAGCCGGTCATTCGCGTACTGATTGCGGACGACGAGCGCCTGTTGCGTGAGCAATTGCAGTCGCGACTGGCTGCCTGCTGGCCGGATGCACAAGTTTGCGCAACCGCCCGCGACGGACTGGAGGCCGTGCGCCTGACACAAGAACTCAAGCCCGATGTGGTTTTTCTGGACATCCGCATGCCAGGGCTCACGGGGATCGAAGCAGCGTGTCAAATCGCCAACCTGCCGGGCTGGGAAGGCGAAATTGTTTTTGTGACGGCCTACGACGAATATGCGGTCACCGCGTTTGAGCAGGGTGCCGTCGATTACCTGCTCAAACCCGTGGAAACGGAGCGGCTGAAGGTGACCGTCAGTCGCTTGCTTGGGCGCCTGCAGCAAACCCAGCCGGACGACCATCAGGATGCCTTGCTGCAAACCCTGTCGCAATTGCAGGCCAAATTGAATGGCAACAATCCGTCCTGGATGCGCTGGCTGCAATGCGGAGTTGGCACCAGCACCAAGCTGATCAACGTGCAGGATGTGCTGTTTTTCATATCCGATGAAAAATACACGCGGGTGCAAACGGCGACGCAAGAAGCATTTATCCGAACCCCCATTCGGGAATTGGTTACGCAACTGGATCCGCAGCAGTTCTGGCAGATCCACCGCTCCACCATCGTTAACGTAGCCGCCGTGGCCGCCGTGCAGCGCGATGACGCCGGGCGCCAGCGCGTCAGCCTCAAACAGCACAGCGAGGTGCTGGAAGTCAGCCGCAGTTTTAGCCACGTGTTTCGTTCGGTCTGAAACTGCAGCTGTCATAAAAGAAGAGTAGTGTCCGGGTAAACAGAACAAACTCGGCGCATTGCCATCCGGACCTGGGTGGCGCAACGCTATAAACCGACTCGGAAACCCTCTGTCATGGAACTGGAACTCAAGTTAGCCCTACCCGTGCAAGACCCGGAATTGCTGACAAAGCAACTCGCACGCGCGCCGCTCATCGGGCGGCGGCGCCCCAAGCGCCAGCAGTTGCACAACGTCTACTACGACACACCGGACCACGTTTTGAAGCGAATGGCAGTGGCCTTGCGCGTGCGTCAGATCGACAGCAAGGGACAGCCACACTGGGTACAAACGCTCAAGGTTGGCGCAGCTTCTGACTCCGCATTCAGCCGCCGTGGCGAGTGGGAGGTGCCGAACGCAACTGGCAGGCTGGACAAGGAAATGCTGGCTGACACGCCATGGGCTGATATGGACACTGACGGCGCGCTTTTCCAGGCGTTGTCACCCGTTTTCACGACGGATTTTGAACGCCTGAGTTGGGTCGTCAAACTGCAAGACGCAACGATGGAAATTGCTCTGGACCGCGGCAGCGTTCTCATGGACGGGCACAGCACGCCCTTGTGCGAGCTTGAAATCGAATTGCTGGAGGGTGAGCCTGACGCTGTGTTCGAAGCGGCCTTTCAAATCGGCCTGCACCTCAGCCTGCTACCCCTGCATATGAGCAAGGCCGAGCGGGCCTATCGCCTGGCAGCGGGCACGCTGGAGGCACCGCTACGGGCCAAACCACCGGCGCTGACCCAAGACATGGCCTTCGACACGGTGGTACAGACGGTGCTGCGCGACGCGTTCCTGCAATTCACGGCCAACCTCTACACCTTGCGCGTCAGCGACGCACCTGAAGTTTTGCACCAGTCGCGTGTGGGCTGGCGTCGTTTCAAAGGCGCGCTGAAACTATTCAAGCAATTGGCCACCGACTCCAACTTGCCATCCCTGGTGCAACTCAAGCCCCTGCTCGCTCAAATGACGCAGTTGCGCGACCTCGATGTGGCCGCCAGTGAGGTTTTTCCAGCCTATGCCGAGGCCTATCAAATGGGCGACGCAAAGCACGTGCGAACGTGGCATGCGATGGAGGAAGCGTTGGAGCACGAGCGGTTGCAGTTGCGCGCTGCGCTGCGCCAAATCCTCGCCGACCCCGCCGTGGGGCGCACCCTGTTGCAAGTCACCCGATGGATTGAAACCGGAACTTTCCATCAGCCCGGTGGGCGCAACAAAGCAAAGAAGCAAAGTGTCAGTGGTTGGGTGCGCAAGCGCATTGAACATTTGGTGGAACAAGCACAAGCCATTCCCACGCATGCCAAAGATCCGGCCCTGCAACACCAATTGCGCATCCTGCACAAGCGATTGCGCTACTGTGTCGAAAGCCTTCGACCCCTACTGCCACCGAAACGGACCGAACGCTGGCTCAAAATGGCCATCGAATCACAAACCCAGATCGGCATGGAACGCGATCGCCTCCAGGCCATTGCAATCGCCAGGCAACTGCATGCCGCTGAAGGCGTAGTTGAATTCCTGCGGGGTGCTGCCTTCGCGGCCAACCTGCACGACAACGAAGACGCTGTTGGATCGTTGTGAAGCCCCGGGGTTGAGCCGCACAATGCGATGTTCTGAAAGTTATCGCCCTGGCAACTCCGTCAGCACGCGCAATTCCGGTTTAGTCGGTTGCGTAAGTTCAATGCCACCCGGGCTTGCGGCCTGCAATACCTGTGCAGTCGCGTTGATCGGACAAACCCCATTCTGCCGGTAGCTCAGTGCCGCCTTGAACATACC
>CANFNO010000263.1 GCA_947447845.1 Burkholderiales bacterium
AGCATCCCGAACTGGCCTTTGAGGAGCACCGTACCAGCGAAATCGTTGCGCAATCGCTAAGTCGTTGGGGTTATCAGGTCACTCGCGGTCTGGGCGGAACCGGCGTGGTGGGGCAATTGCGCAAAGGCAACGGGTCCAAACGCCTGGGCTTGCGTGCGGATATGGATGCGCTGCCCATTGACGAGCAGACCGGCCTTCCCCACGCCAGTGTCCATGCCGGGGTGATGCACGCCTGTGGACACGATGGCCATACCGCCATGTTGTTGGCTGCTGCAAAAAGGCTTGCCAGCGAGGACACTTTCAGCGGCACGCTCAACCTGATTTTTCAGCCCGCCGAAGAAGGTTTTGGTGGTGCCAAGAAGATGATGGAAGACGGTTTGTTCAAGCGCTTTCCGTGCGATGCCATATTTGCCATGCACAACATGCCGGGCTTCAAGCCGGGGCACTTGTTGTTTCGCAAGGGGGCCACCATGGCCTCCAGCGAAAACATCACCATCACTCTGCATGGCAAGGGCGGGCACGGAGCCATGCCCCATAGTGCTGCCGATCCGGTGGTGGCCGGTGCGGCCATCGTGATGGGCCTCCAGACCATCGTCTCGCGCAACGTCGCGCCCTTGCAGATGGCAGTGATTACGGTGGGTAGTTTCAAGGCGGGAAACGCCAACAATGTCATCCCCCAAACGGCCACACTGGAACTCAGCGTGCGTTCACTGGATCGCGAAGTGCGCTCCTTGCTGAATCAGCGCATTGATGAACTCGTGAAGGCGCAGGCAATCAGCTTTGGCGTGCGTGCAGAGATCACATTCCGTGGCGGCTATCCGGTGCTGGTCAACACGCAGCAGGAGACCGAATTTGCAACGCAGGTTGCGCTGGATCTCGTCGGCGCCGACAAGGTGGTCGCCCACACCGAGGCATTGACCGGTAGCGAAGACTTTGCCTTCATGCTGGAGGAGGTGCCTGGCAGCTATCTGTTTATAGGCAATGGCGACGCCAGCACCGGCGGCCATGGCGCTTGCATGGTGCACAACCCCGGTTACGACTTCAATGACAGCAACATCGCCGTGGGTGCTGAATTCTGGTGCCGGTTGACGGAGCGCTATCTGACCTAAATTAGACCCTTTCAATATTGGTGATCGGGAGAGACTGCGCACATTTGTGACGCAGCGCCGAAGGAGCAACCGCCCCGGAAACTCTCAGGCAAAAGGACCGGTCATCAAACTGAACTCTGAAGAGCTGCTGGAGCTAGTCGCCCGGCGCACCGCAGGAGCAAGCCCCTTGGCACGAACGCCATGCGGTGAATCTCTCAGGTACCAAACAGAGGGGGCGAACGCCGCGCATGGTGTGCGGCTGTTCTACCTGTCTGACTTTTTGGAATCCTGAAACCATGAAATCTACATCCGCTCAATCCATCGCCGTTATCGGTGGCGGCATCACCGGCGTGACCACTGCTTACGCGCTGGCCAAACGCGGCTTTAACGTAACGCTGTTCGAGAAGAACCGCTATGCCGCGATGGAAACGTCCTTTGCCAACGGCGGTCAGCTCTCCGCCTCGAACGCGGAGGTGTGGAACCATGGGTCCACCATCCTCAAGGGATTGAAGTGGATGCTCAAGAGCGATGCGCCCTTGCTGGTCAACCCCAAGCCCAATTGGCACAAGTTGTCGTGGTTCGCTGAATTCATTGGCAACATTCCCAACTACCAGCGCAACACGATTGAATCAGCGCGCTTGGCTATTGCAGCACGGCAGCACTTATTTGCCTGGGCCAGGGCAGAAGGCGTGGACTTTGACCTGAAGCGCGAAGGCATTCTTCACATCTACCGCGACAAGAAGGGCTTTGACCACGCGGGTGAAGTTTCCAAACTGCTGGCCGAAGGCGGCTTGGCGCGCAGGGCGGTAACACCCAGCGAAATGAAGGCGATAGAGCCCACATTGGCCGGCACGTATTACGGTGGCTACTTCACGGAAAGCGATTCCACCGGTGACATTCATAAATTCACGAATGGCATGGCCGCAGCGATTGAGCGCATGGGTGTGCAATGCCGTTACGAGAAAGATGTGGTGGCCTTGCGCAGCAATGGCGCGAAGGCCAGTGTGGTTGTCCAGAACGGTACCGAGCAAACGGAGTACGCGTTCGATGGGCTGGTGGTTTGTGCGGGTGTGGAAAGCCGCAACTTTGCATCGCAGTTGGGTGACCGCGTCAACATCTACCCAGTCAAGGGCTACTCCATTACGGTGAATCTGCCGGACGCAACCAGCCAGGCCGCTGCGCCGACTGTGAGCTTGCTGGACGACGAAACCAAGTTGGTCACCAGCCGCCTGGGAGTGGACCGCTTCCGGGTCGCAGGCACTGCGGAGTTCAATGGTTACAACAAAGACATTCGTGCCGACCGCATCCGCCCGCTGATCGCATGGGTAAACCAGTGCTTCCCTGGTATCAACACCCGTCAGGTCGTTCCATGGGCGGGCCTGCGGCCCATGATGCCCAGCATGATGCCGCGCGTGGGTCAGGGCCGTCTGCCGAACGTTTTTTACAACACCGGCCATGGCCATCTGGGCTGGACACTTTCGGCAGTAACGGCGGATATGGTGTCGGCAGAGGTTGCCGCTGTGCTCTTGAAGCGCAGTGAGGAGGTTCCCCCTCACTCGGTCGTAACCGCATGACTTCAGCCCTTAGCCAACCCATAGCCAACCCATAGCCGAGGTGATCCGCAGCCAGCCTTCAGGCGTGGCGATTCAAGTTTGGAGCGCGTCCGGGTTTCCGCGGAATAACTGCCGCGCGGTGATGATCGTCAAAAAAATCTCCTGCGCACTGAGTTCCGGGAAGTGGTCTTTGAGCGTGTGGTAGGCCAGCACCTCCTGGCCACCGCTGCCTCCCCACTGCGTTCGGCGGTCAAAAAATGGCCGGAGTGCCTCGTAACGTGGCGGGTACACCAGGTTGGTTTTGCGGCGGTCGCCTGATGCGGGAATCGACTGATTAGGTGACACGATGAAGGTCCCCTGAAATTGGAATTGTGTGAATGGTGGCAGTTATGGGACCAAAGCTCAAGTAAATGGCTCCGGCCCGTCTCATGGATTTGATGCAGCGCAAACGCCAGCTGCGCTGCGGGAAACCGCCACTACACCGGCACTACGCCAAGACTAGCCGATGTAGTTGAACAGCGACAATTTCTGGATCTGGGCGTAGGACTGAAGCGCTGCCTGGTAACCGGTTTGCTGCTTCTGGAAGTCGGACACACCCTTGATCATGTCAACGTCTTCGGCGCGCGAGCGGTTGGCTTCCTGCTCCACATTGCGTTTGTCATTGGTGCTGGTGATGGTTTCGGCCCGACTGAGCAAATCACCGGCCTGGCCCCGCACAGCCGAAATCCTCGCCATGCTGATGTCGATGTTGTGCAAAGCCTGGGATACCGCCTGGTTGGCAGCTGCGCTATTGGTGGCGCTGCCAATATCGGCAATGGCGCTGTCTACCGTGCCAAACACGCTGGTGCTGGGCGTCACGCGCACCGTGTCGCCCGGCTTGGGCGTGCCCTTGATATTGAGGCTTAGCCCTGCCATGCCGGTCACCGAAAAACCAGTGGCGGCAGACCAGGGGGCTGCTGCCGTTGGCGTAGTGCTTAAAACCACGCCCGCGTTGTCTGTGACATTCAGGTCGTAACTGACGGTGTTGCCGGTCACAACGATGTTGGTAACGGTGTAGGGCGTACCGGTAATCGGTCCGGTGGCGGCGTTGGTTGCCACACTGTCGGTAGTCAGGTTCCCCGAGGTGCCGGTCTGTACGTTGTATGCGGCGTCACGCGTAGGCCGCAGCATGAAGGCGCTGTCACCATCGAGCGACGAGGCAATGGCATAGGTGCCAGCTGCAGCGGAGCCCGGCAGGCCGGTGAAGGTGTAGTCGGGTGCGCTGCTGGCGGGTCCGGCAATCGGTTTGAGCGCACTGCCGAGTGCGGCAAACAAAGGCTGGCCGTTGCTGTCCTGCGCGTTGGCCAGGCTCAGAATGCGCTCGCGCAAACCCGTAATTTGCAGCGCCACGGTCTTGCGTTCCGCGTTGCTGAAACTGCCGTTGCCGGCACTGACCACGAGGTCGCGCACTTCCTGCAGGGCGCTGGTGATGTCGCCTAGCGTGCTTTCTGCCGTGGAGATGGCATTGCGTTGCACTTCCAGTGTGCGCTGGTCGCTGGCAATACGCGCCAGGCGGTTGAGTGCGCGCTCGGCTTGCGCGGCGCCCGTTGGGTCGTCCGATGGCGTGGTGATTTTTTTGCCCGAAGAAAGGCTTTCCTGCAGGTTGGCCAGGTTGTTCTGGCGCGTGGTCAGGTTGGCCAAGGTGTTGTCGTAGGCGTTGGCTGAGCCCAGTCGGGAGAAGGCGGTGACAGACATATGAAGTGCTCCTCAGTGCGGCCTAGCGGACCAGCGTCTGTATCAGGGTGTCGAATATGCTTTGTGCAATCTGGATCATCTTGGCTGAGGCTTGGTAGGCCTGCTGGTATTGGATCAACTTGGCAGCCTCCTCATCCAGATTCACGCCGGCAATGCCGGTGCGGTCCTTTTCGGCATTGGTCGCAATATTGGTAGAGACCTGGGCCGAGTAATTGGCACTTTGCGAGCGAATGCCGATCTGCGAAATCAAGCTGGCATATCCATCCGTCATGACCGCGCCATCAAACGTGGCCGCGTCACGCAGATTCATCATGTTGGTGGCATTGCCGCCGTTGAGTTTGATATCCAGACTGGTGGTCTTGATGTCCTGCACCACAAACGTATCCCCGGCTTGCGGCGTGCCCTGCAGCGTCAGCGACCAGCCGCTAAAGGGCGGGGTGGGCAACAGGGTGCCCTCAATCGCCGTGCCGGAGGTGTAGGTGATGGGGGTGCTGGTGACGTCGTCACTGCGCGTGTACTGGCTGGATGAAATGAAGCTGATGGTGACCGGCACATTGGTGGCCGGATTGTTGCGTGCCACCAGAGAAGAGAGTTGCAGGCTACCGGTGTTGGCGGTGCCCATTTTCCCGACAATCGGGCTGGCCACGGCCAGTGCGCGCGCCGAAGAAAACTCGCGCGAAATGCTGCTGGCGGCGGTGCTGAAGGGCTTGAGGTAGAAGCGATCGCCAGCCAC
>CANFNO010000264.1 GCA_947447845.1 Burkholderiales bacterium
CTATTGTCCGCTTTCCTTTGCCAAACATGCGCCCGTCTGGTGCAATACATGCAGCTTCCTTACACAGGAGGTTGGCCCGGGGTTCCACCTGGAGCCCTTTGTTAAACCTTGGAGAATATTTACATGAAAAAGACTCTCGTTGCAGCAGCAATCTTGGCCGCTTCCGGCGCGTCCTTCGCACAAGCCACCATCACTGGTAACTACACATTCGGTTGGACCAACAACACGACCGCTGCTGGTTTGGTTTCTTCTGGCCTGTCTACTGATACTGCTGCAGTTCAGTTCGCAGCTACTGAAGATTTGGGTGGTGGCATGACTGCTGCCGCTCAAGTTTCCTTCGGTGGCGGTGCTCGCGGCAAGACACTCGGCGGTGAAAACGCATTTGTGCAAATCGCTGGCGGCTTCGGCAAGATCAAGATGGGCGCGATGGAAGCTGGCGTTGCTTATGACGTGAACTCCGGTGTTGGCGCTCCTGGCTACGGCATGGACGGCGCAGTGTTGGCTGCCAATGTGACCAATGACTCTGTGACCTACACATTGCCCGCTTTCGGCGCATTCGCTGTGTCTTTGGGCTATGCTGACTACTCCGCTGTAGCTGCTACTGCTGGTGATTATGGTAACGATGCTGGAACAGCTGCATCTCCCCGTTCGGTGAACGTTACTGCTTCTTACGCTGGTGGCGCTTTGGCCGCACGTGCCCGTTACCAGTCCTATGCAAACCAGGACTCTTCCGCTACTTCGTCAGCTAGCCGTCAATACATCGACGCTTCCTATGACCTGGGCGCTGTGAAGGTTGGTTTCGGTTTTGCACAGAGCCAGTACAACGGCGGCAAGGAAAATGCAACTCAGTCGCAAGTTGATGTTGCAGCTCCCCTGGGTGCTTTGACTGTTGGCGCTTCTTGGGCAAACAGCAAGGGCGGCGGCGCTGCTGCTAAGACTGGTTACCAACTGGGTGCTTCTTACGCTCTGAGCAAGCGTACCAGCATCAACCCCGCATACCGTAACTGGACCACCGACGGCGTTTCCGGTAACAACAGCGACTACCGCGTGCTTGTTAGCCACAGCTTTTAATTTGACGCTGGCGTAAGCCAGCTTTGGATTGAATGAATAAAAGCCTCGCTGCAGCAATGCAGCGAGGCTTTTTGCATGAAATGGTGCACGGCTTAGCGCGCGCATTGTGAACAAGGCGTCTTGATCGCAAACATTTCGATATTTTTCCACAGCTCCAAATTTATTTTCAAAATGCACCTCGCCTCATTGTTCCCAACTCCCGTTGCGATGTATGAACATCCCGACATGGCGCAAATGAATAGAGAAATCACTGAGATCTTGGTCACCGAATCTTTGGTGACTCCATCAATTGCCCACAGCAACGTCGGTGGATGGCACTCAAACTACGATCTGCAGTTACGCCCCGAGGCGTGCTTTCGTGAACTGAATAAACTGATCATTGAACATGCAATAGAAACGACCCAAGTCATTGCCAAGAGCTTGGGTAAGGGGCTTCCCAAATTTTCAGTAACGACCCACATGTGGGCGATGGTCATGCGTGATGGCAATTACACAATTCCGCACACACACGCGAACTCGCACTGGGCAACCGTTTACTACGCTGATGCGGGAGATGCAGATGAAACAACATACCCTGAATCGGGAGTCATAAGTTTTACCGATCCGCGCAGTGGATTCCTGCCAATCCCAGGACTTGACTTTACGGGTGGCGACTTTGTGGTCAATGCCAAGACAGGCCAACTACTCGTGTTCCCCGGATGGTTGACGCACTATGTTCACGCATACCGGGGGTCGCGGCCCAGAGTAAGCATCGCCTGCAACGTGACCTTCTGAAAAACCATAATTTTCAGCTTGTCAGTAAGCTTTGCGTCCTCTGTTTCGCTCTCTGCGACTTTGCATTTCTTTACGGGAAAACCCTAGGCTAAAAAGCTGTCATATTTGAGCAACAAAATATCTTGATTGATCATTCTTCTGGCGTTTTTCTATCCAGCGCAGGGCGTTTAACATCGAAATATGGTCAAATTTAATCAGCTTGTATTGCAAGCGAACGTAAATTTGAACCACATTAATTATTGAGGTATTCATGAAAAAGACTCTTATCGCTTTGGCCGCTCTGGCTTCTATCGGTTCTGCATTTGCTCAGGCAACTATCACACCGTACGCGCGTATTGACTTGGGCGTTGGCTCAACCACCAAGACTGGTGTTACTGACGCGGGTTTGACCGCAGTAAATGGTGGTTACAACACCAGTACGATCGGCTTTAAGGGCGAATCCGACATTGGTGGCGGCAGCAAAGCGTTCGGTAAGGCTGAAATCGGCTTTGGACCCGCAGGTGGCACGGGCTGGGCAAACAATTCTTGGGGCCGTACCGGTATCGTTGGTGTTTCCGGCGGTTTCGGCGCTCTTCAGTTGGGCATGGACTGGTCTCCGTACGACAATGCTTTCAACGAAGCAATGGACTACAACCACTTCTCCGCCGTTGGCGCAGCATGGAATGGTATGTACGGTTTGACAGGTGGCGGCGTGCACGGTGATAACGGTAACGATGCTGCAAATTCCGGTGCTGCTGTTGGTCACGTTCAATACACAACGCCTACCGTTGGCGGCTTCAATGCCGTGGTCATGTACGCGCCCAGCAAAGACACAACAACCGGCAACAGCACGGCTTACACCAGCGCTGGAGTTAATTACTCTGCAGGCCCATTGGCCATTTCTGCAGCTATGGAAACCGTACCCACCGCAAACAGCTTTGGCGGTGCAGGCAAGGCAACTGCTGGTGACGGCAACAACACGACCGCATATGTTGTGACAGTTGCCTACAACCTGGGTGTTGCAACTGTTTTCGGCGGCTATGAGAATGCCAAGGCAAGTGGCGTGGTGGCAGGCGCTGGTTCTGCAACAGACGCAGGCTACTCTTTGGGCGTGAAGGTTCCAATGGGCGGAGTTGATCTGTCAGTGGGTTGGGCTAGTGAAGAAACTTCTGGCGACTTGAAGGGCAAGCGCTCTGCTTATGCAGCGCAAGTTCTGTACCCCCTGGGCAAGCAAGCCAAGGCCTATTTTGGCGTTGTGTCTGGCAAGGATGACTCCACTGGTACTGACATCACTGCTACCAAGTGGGCTACTGGTCTGACAATGTCCTTCTAATCCCACGCTGGCGTAAGCCAGCTTGAGATTTTGAAAACAAAAACCCCCGCTGTGGAAACACAGCGGGGTTTTTTAATGGACTGCTTAAAGACTGCGTCAGGTGTAGCGCTTGTTCCGTAAGTTGTGCTTCATCTCGCGCAGCAGTGGCTGCAAGGTGCCGCTTCCTATTCGCAGGGCCACGCAGGTGGTCAGGATGTCGATGATCATCAAGTGCAAGAGGCGCGAGACCATGGGGCTGTATTTGTCGAAGCCTTCCGGGTGGTCTGCGCTGAGGTGGATGTCACCGGCACTGGCCAGGGGCGAACCGCTGGCGGTGATGACAATAGTGATCGCGCCATTCTTGCGTGCGATGTCGCAGGCGTCCATCAGGTCTCGCGTGCGGCCCGAGTTGCTGATGACCACCACGCAATCACCGGCACCCAGAATGGATGCGCTCATGACCTGCATGTGTCCGTCGCTGTAGGCGTTCGTGTTGATGCCTAAGCGAAAGAATTTGTGCTGTGCATCCAGCGCCACGATGCCGGAATTGCCCACGCCAAAGAACTGGATTTTCCCGCCGGACTTGTAGCTTTCCAGCAGCGCGTTGACGGCCCGGTCAATTGCCATGCTGCTGGCATCGTTGCGGTATTTCAGGAACGCAGCCACCGTGTTGTCGATGACCTTGACCATGACGTCGCCGGTCTTGTCGTCCACATCTACGCTGCGGTGAATAAAGGGCACGCCCTCGTTAACCGTGCCCGCCAGTTTGAGTTTGAAGTCAGACAGGCCGTCATAGCCCACACTACGGCAAAAGCGCACCACGGTCGGCTTGCTGACATGCGAACGATCCGCCAACTCACTAACAGGTAGTTTGGCGAAGGCGCGTGGGTCAGCCAGGCACAGCTTGCCGACCCGTTGTTCGGCGGGAGCCAAAGAGGGCAAAGCGGCTTTGATGCGTTCCAGCATAGGATGCTTTCAGGTTAGCGTTTCGGTGTCGGGGCGCCCCAAGCGTGGGGGCTCAAGACTCTTCGCTCCAGCAGAAACCGTCGCGGGCAATCATCGCGCTTGATGCGCTTGGGCCCCAGGTACCAGCAGCGTAAAGGCGCGGGCCTTGCGGGTCGTTCTCCCAGTGGTCGATCATGGGCTCAACCCAACGCCATGCTTCTTCTTGCTCGTCGCTGCGCACGAACAGGTTCAGGCGGCCATCGATCACGTCCAGCAACAGGCGCTCGTAGGCGCCCACGCGCTCGGAGCCAAAGCGCTTGTCAAAATCCAGATCCAGTTGCACCGGAGCCAGGGTTTGCGACGCAGCGCCTTTGACGTTGCGGTTGGCCTGGCCTTGGGCAAGCAAGTGCAGCTCCAGCCCGTCCTTGGGCTGCAGGTGGATCACCAGTTTGTTGGCGACGTTGGTGTTGGAGTTGAAGATCGCGTGGGGCGTGGCGCGGAAGTTCACGACGATGCTGCCTTCACGGCCCGCCAGGCGTTTGCCGGTGCGGATATAAAAGGGCACACCGGCCCAGCGCCAGTTGGAAATCTCGGTGCGCAGGGCAACGAAAGTTTCGGTGTTGCTGCTGGGGCTGACACCGACTTCTTCACGGTAGCCCGGCACCTTGCCGCCGCTGCTGTTGCCTGCGGAATATTGGCCCCGGATAACGTCCTGTGTCAGCGACTCTTTGGTCCAGGGCTTGAGCGAGCGCAGCACCTTGAGCTTCTCGTCGCGGATCGCGTCTGCATGCGAGTTGATAGGCGGCTCCATGGCGATGGCGCACAGGAGTTGCAGCGCATGGTTTTGCACCATGTCGCGCAACGCACCGGTGTTCTCGTAGAAAGCACCACGGCTTTCCACACCCAGGTCTTCGGCAATGCTGATCTGGATGTTGGCGATGTGTTCGCGGCGCCACAGCGGCTCGAACAAGGCGTTGCCAAAGCGCAGCGCAAACAGGTTTTGCACCGCAGGTTTGCCCAG
>CANFNO010000265.1 GCA_947447845.1 Burkholderiales bacterium
AACCATGTTGTGCGGCAATCGTGGGAAATCGCCGCATTTTGAAACCCACATAAGATAGGGCCATCTAAGACACACGGAAGACAACTCGTTTATGACCGCCAAAACCATGAAACACAGCGCCAGCATCTGGGACGGAGAAGTGGGTAATTCCCGTTGTATCGAAGTGGTGCATTGGGAAGGCGACATCACGCCGGAGCAACTGGCCAACGTGGCCACACAGATTTCTACCGTCTGGCAAACCATCGATTTGCAGTTGGACCCAAAGCACCCCATGCATGGCAACGCCTACCACCTGCGCAAGATGGCGGACGATGAATATGAAGAAGCGGAGTACCAAAAGCGCAAGGCTGCGTTCGAAGCCCGCTACGCCGGCAAGCGCGTATGGGTGCACGGCTACCACCACGAGGAAGATGTGGAAGCCGGCACCAGCGAGCCCTTCTATTACGACACCATGTTCAGCACCCTGTTTATCACGCTGGCTGACATTGAAGCGCTGTGCGACCAGCACTACGGTGAAGACGTGTGGGACGAGTACAGCCTGTATCTGGATGACAAACTGCCCACGCCCCTGGCCATCGACTTTTAAGGTTGATTAACCCTCGACCAGTCGCCGACTGGTCGGAAGTTTGCACTTGAGGTCAGGCAGCTACGGCCTTGCATTCTTTGGCGCAGGCCACGCAGGAATCTGCGCAGGCTTTGCACTCGGCGTGCTTCTCGTGCTTGCGGCATTCCTTCTCGCAGACTTCGCAGGCTTCCATTGTGAGCTTGGCCATAGCGGGCACCATCTTTGACTGTTGCGCCGTCAAGGCTTGCAGCGCGCTGCACATAGCCAACACCTGATTGACGGTCTTGGCACATGCTGCCATGTCCTTGTCTCCTTCGCCCAAGAGTATCAAGCAGTGCGCTATGCAGGCCTGGCCCTTGACGACGCAATCTGCAGTGGCAGCCAGCAAGCCATTGGCGACTGCGCCGTGCATGTGGCTGTGGTCGTGCGCCATCTCCTGGGCCAGCGCGGAAGTTTGTGCGGCAGCAAAAAGAGCAGCGCCTGCGCCAATCAAGCTATCACGTCGATTCATAAAACACTCCTTTATATTGGTAAGCCTCAACCAAGGCTCGGCATAAGTTTAGCGTTGGCTTGGCCCTTTCAGTGCATAAGCTGAATTTCCTGCTGATTTTTTTGTTGCAAAAACTCACATTTTTACGAAGCTTGAGGGGTTGCATGTAGTTCTCTGACGTCGGTCAAAGCAAATTTTTGCGGAGATGGAAAAAATGAGCTACATGTCCCTGTTTCATTCCCTTCGTTCATCACACTGGCTGGCCCGCTTGGTCCTGCTCTGGTTTGTGTTGACATTGGGTGCAGCAGTTGCCTCGCCGATGGTTCATCCGCAGGGAGAGTCGACGATTTGCTCGGGCATGGGCATGCACAAGGTGGTTGTCAATGATGACGGCACGACCACCACCAGTGCGGTCTCAGGCATCTCCTGTCCCTTGTGTCTCGTGGGTGGCGCCCCGCCTCAAACCACGCTGCCTCTAATGGCAGTTCAGCAGGCGCTTGGCCATCTTGTGCCAAGCACGCCAGTTGCCATCGTTGACACACTAACCGCCTCCCCGCCGCCCGCGCGCGGCCCACCTCAAATCTAGCAATCCGCCATAGAGGGCGCATTGCGCTCTTTTATCAATAGCAGTGGCAACTCAGTTGCCATCGCAGGCGTGCGCGCTCGTAGCGCAGAACGCCGCATTTCTCACGACTAGGTGTTTTCAAGTCGTGCCAAAAACCCAATCAATTCCCTAGAGGTAACCCAATGTCACACAAAGACCTTAACATTCGCGCGCGCCATGTTGCTCGCACTTCCCACGCTGTGCTTACTTTGCAGCCACACACACGCTGCCGATGCCGTGATTGGCACTTTGCCGTCGGTCACGGTAAGGGGTGTCGCTATCGATGCCGGTGAGGCGGGAACTGCAAGCTCCTTCAAAAGGGCTGCACTGGCGTCCAAAATCCCAGCCACCAGCGATACCGCCAGCATGCTTTCAGACGTGCCTGGACTGAGTCTGAACGGCGCCGGTGCAGTGTCCAGCCTGCCTTCTATTCATGGATTGGCCGATGACCGCCTGCGTATTCAGGTTGACGGCATGGACCTGATCGCCTCCTGCCCCAACCATATGAACCCGGCCTTGTCGTATATCGACCCCAGCAATGTGGGTCAACTCAAGGTCTACTCCGGCATCACACCGGTCAGCGCCGGTGGCGACTCGATTGGCGGCACTATCCTTGTTGATTCGCGCAAACCGGAATTCGCCGCGCCCGGCCAGGCAGCCATTGCCAAAGGTGAAGTAGGCGCCTTCTACCGCAGCAACAACAAAGCCAGCGGGGGAAATTTATCAGCCACCTACGCCAATGAAAAGTTCAACATCAACTTCAGTGGCTCGACCAGCAAGGCCGACAACTACACCGCTGCGGGTGACTTCAAAACGACAACTGCTACCGGCCGCACAGGCCATACCTTGCCCTTGAACGAAGTGGGTTCTACCGCTTACGACACCAGCAATCAAAGCCTGGCACTGGCCTTCAAAAATGAGAATCATCTGTTTGAAGCTAAGCTGGGAACGCAAGACATGCCCAAGCAGTTGTATCCGAACCAGCGGATGGACTTGCTCAAGAACACGCAGCAAAGCGTGAACTTGCGTTACACCGGCTCTTATGACTGGGGCACTCTGCAGGCCAGGGTCTATCAGGAAGACGTTGACCACTACATGGACTTTGGAGCCGACAAACAGTTCCAGTATGGAACGGCGCCGGGCATGCCCATGTACACCAAGGGAAAGACGACCGGGGGCAGCATCAAAGCTGAGGTTTCGCTAAATGCGCATGACCTCCTGCGTGCTGGCGCTGAAGTTCAGCAGTATCAACTTAATGATTGGTGGCCACCGTCGGGGACCGGCATGATGGCTCCGAATACCTTTTTGAACATCAACAATGGCAAGCGTGATCGAACCGCGGTGTATGGAGAATGGGAAAAGAATATCAACCCGCAGTGGCTCAGCATTGCCGGCCTGCGCTACGAGCAGGTGAATACCAATGCTGATCGCGTGCATGGGTACGAGCGCGCTACATATGCCACGACTGCGCCCATGATGGACATGATGAGCCAGGGAAAAGACGGCGCAAATTTTAACAATGCGAATAGAAACAAGATTGACGACAACTTCGATCTGAGCGTTTTGGCGCGCTACACGGCGAATGGCAATTACGACATTGACTTTGGCTTTGCGCACAAAGTGCGTTCGCCGAATTTGT
Organism: Burkholderiales bacterium; assembly: GCA_947447845.1. Next base: position 3,299 of record CANFNO010000265.1, read on the forward strand.
ATGAGCGCTACACCTGGTCCACTGCTTCCATGATGGGCATCATGAACAATTTTGTGGGTGACGGTAATGGCTATGTGGGTGATATCAACCTCAAGCCGGAGCAGGCAAACACTCTGTCCGCTACGTTCAACTGGCATGCAGAAGACAACGCTTGGGATCTCAAGGCCACGCCTTTTTACACGCAAGTCACCGACTACATCGATGCGGTGCCCACTGCAGCATTGGTTGCCAACCAGTTCCGCGTTCTCAAGTTTGCCAATCAGTCTGCCCGTCTTTATGGCTTTGATTTGTCCGGTCACATGCCTTTGACCACCAATGCGTGGGGTGAGTTCGGGTTCAGAGGTTTGCTCAACTACACCAACGGTACCAACCAGGATACAGGCGCTGCACTTTACAACGTGATGCCCGTCAACGCCAAGCTTGCACTGACTCAACAAACCGGAGGTTGGGACAATAGCCTGGAGCTGCAGATGGTGCAGGACAAGAGCAATGTGTCGGATGTTCGCAATGAAGTCAAAACGCCGGGCTATAGCCTGGTCAATGCCCGTGGCAGCTATTCCATCAAGCAAGTGCGCGTGGATTTCGGGGTTGAAAATCTTTTCGACAAGTTCTATTACCTACCAACCGGCGGCACGTACACAGGTCAGGGAATGACCATGAGCATCAATGGAATTCCAGCCGGCATTGCAGTGCCCGGCATGGGTCGCTCGATTTACGTTGGCGTGAACGTGAAGTTTTAGTAATTGACATGCTCAGCGCTATGCGTCCGGCAGCACCACAGGAGTGCCTGCCGGGCGTGTATAGCTGCATGTACTCCCTGTCACAGCTTGCTGCGACGGGTCCATTTTTCGAAATTGGCATCAGAGATCGAGCCAATGGATACCAAACTTTCTCCGCTTCGGTTTGTCAATTCGTTGCGTGGCAGTTCCCCGTGCCAGTCCGGAGAAATTTCATATTGCAGACGTTCAACAAAATCATCTGCATACACCAGTGACCGCGTTGGCTTGACACCCGCGTTCAGTAGTCTTTTGGTCAATGCCGGCGCGTGGCTTATGCCATCGGTGTTGATAAACACAAAGGCTACTTCAGGATGTCGTTTGATACGTTCAGCCCATTTTGGAAGTTCTGCCAGACAAGGCGTGCAAGTTAACGACCACACATGGATAGCCAGCGGACGACTTTTAAAACTTTCGCGTAGATGCACCATGTCGCCAGGATGCAGACCTTCAACGCTCTGCGCGAGAGTGGACAGCGGCGCCACGAACAGCGCTAAGGCTAGAGCAAAAGAAAAGCGCATCATGCCCCCGGATTGTTCAGTCGTTTCAAGCGATAGCCCTCGTCACGGGTCAGCCAGGAGAGATACACGAAACCATCCGAGGAGACCAGCAGCGGATGGTCACTGGCACCGCTGGTGAGTGCTACTTCAGATGGTTCTCCCCAACTGATTCCGTTGTCATCCGAGCGCTGCACGATGACGGTCGAGAGGTGACCGTCAAACTCTTTCCAGGCACGCCATACGGTGTTGGCAGTGCCTGCCAACACTTGGGGGCGGGCTGGACCTTTGGCGGGGTTTCCTATCGCCTGCGGCGCGCTGAAAGTAGCCCCTTGATCAAGCGACCGCGCGTATTGCAGTGACGACTTACCCGGTGCGCCCGTGAACCATGTGGCATGCCAGGTGCCGTCCTGGCCGATGGTGAGGCTGGGTCCGTGGCGTGGGCAGGCATCCAATTTCCAATCATCCACCGCGATCCTGCGCAGCGGACCGAATGTGCCATCGTCTTTCAGTTTCGCAGCAGCGTGGTC
>CANFNO010000266.1 GCA_947447845.1 Burkholderiales bacterium
GTCACTCCGACTGGCGGCTCTGAGGTCGCGCTGACAACCCCCAGCGCGCAGCAAAGCGGCATCAAGCTCAATGTCAATATGGACGTCGCAGCTGGCACGTTGGCTGACTTCGTGATTGATTTCGACGCCTGCAAATCCATTGTGAAGCGCGGCAATTCGGGGCAGTACAACTTGAAACCGGTAATGGCCGTCATACCTGTGGTCTCCAATGCAGGGATGCGGGTCGTTGGTTACGTGGATCCTTCGATCGCGGTGGCTACAACCAATGTGTCGGTCCAAATGAATGGCGTGCCCGTGAAAGCAACTATGCCCAACACCGGCCTTACCGATACAGGTAAATTTGAACTCTACCCAGTGCCAGTCGGGACCTACGATTTGGTGGTGACCGCTGCCGGTCATGTGACCGCAGTCATGACCGGTGTACCCGTCGTGTCGTCGTCGATCACAAGCATCAACTCGGCAACCACAAGAATCGTCACGCCTAGTGCCACCATGCGATCCGTCAACGGCACGGTCAATCCGGCAACCACCACCGTACGTGCGCTTCAAATGCTCACGGGTGGACCCACAGTTGAAGTGGCCTGGGGTTTGGTGGATGACTTGGTGTCACCGGCCACCTTCAGCTTTTCACTGCCAATTGAAGCGCCAATCAAGGCAGCGTATGTCGCAAATCCTGTAGCAATGAATTTTGTGATCGACACACCCGCAATTGCTGGCCATTACACGCTTGAAGCGAGCTCTGGTGGTGTGGTCAAGTCGCAAGCGATCGATGCAAACGCAAGTGTTCCAGCGGTGGCATTCACGTTCCCTTGAACGGTAGGTTCATGCGCGAGGTCGTCCGTTCCTAAACCAAGCGGACTTCCCGCGCTCCCGGCTCTTCAAAATACCGGTTGTCCAAGCGACCGGTGAATTGCCTCAGGCCACAAACACCCGCGCCTTGCGCGGTGTCAGCACCAACACTTCGCCTTCTTTGAAACCTTCCACGGCGTATTGCTGCGCGCCGATCTGGGCTTCAATAATGTCACCGCTACCCGCTGCAGATGCATCCAGCGGTAGCAACTCCAGCCGCGCAATCGGACCGACCACAATCGCACGCACCAGCTTGGCGGGAATGCCACTTTGGGTTTTGTAGCCGTTGATATCGCGGTCCTCGCCGGCCTTGTAACGGCGCACATCCAGGTCGTGCGGTCGCACATAGGCAAAGGCTTTACTGTCTTGCGTTTCGCTGTGCTCGGGGCTTTGCAGCCGCACGCCGTGCTGGTCTTCGCCAATCAGCATTTCACCCTCGTGGGCACGGCCATGGAACAGATTCACATCGCCCAGGAAGCCGTAGACAAAGGGGCTGGCGGGATGGTCCCAAACCTCTTGCGGTGAGCCGATTTGTTCGACCTTGCCGCTGTTCATCAGCACCACGCGGTCGGCCACTTCCAGCGCCTCCTCCTGATCGTGCGTGACGAAGATACTGGTCACGTGCAGGTCGTCGTGCAGGCGGCGCAGCCAGCGGCGCAACTCTTTGCGCACCTTGGCGTCGAGCGCACCAAAGGGCTCGTCGAGCAGCAGCACTTTCGGTTCGACGGCCAGAGCGCGTGCCAAAGCAATGCGCTGGCGCTGTCCGCCGGAGAGCTGTGCCGGGTAGCGGTCAGACAGCCAGTCGAGTTGCACCAGGCCCAACAGGTCGTGCACCTTTTGCTTGATCACCGCTTCCGACGGACGCGTCGCGCGCGGCTTCATGCGCAGACCGAAGGCCACGTTGTCAAAAACGCTCATGTGACGGAACAGCGCGTAATGCTGGAACACAAAGCCCACATTGCGCTCGCGCACATGCACGTCGGTGGTGTCTTCGCCGCTGAACAGGATGTTGCCCTGATCAGCCGTTTCCAGCCCGGCGATGATGCGCAGCAACGTGGTCTTGCCGCAGCCCGAGGGGCCGAGCAGGGCGACCAGTTCACCGGACTCAATGTCCAGGCTGACGTCGCGCAGGGCGTGGAAGGTGCCGAAGTCTTTGCTGACGTTGCGGATGGCGATGCTCATGGTGTCGTTCTCGAAATTCTTGGATAGGTTCAGGCCGGGGCGACAGATGTCTGCGACAGCGGGCGTTCTGGCGGCAACGCTGCAGCGGCTTTCATTTCGCGCTCGAAGCGCCATTCAACGATCTGCTTGATGACCAGCGTGACCACGGCCAGCAGCGCCAGCAACGAGGCCACGGCAAAGGCGGCCACGCTCTGGTATTCGTTGTACAAAATTTCCACATGCAACGGAATCGTGTTGGTCTGGCCGCGAATGTGACCGGACACCACCGACACCGCGCCAAACTCGCCCATGGCGCGCGCATTGCACAGAATCACGCCATAGACCAGGCCCCACTTGATGTTGGGGAGCGTGACATGCCAGAAGGTCTGCCAGCCGGTGGCGCCCAGCACAATCGCAGCCTGCTCTTCTTCGGTTCCCTGGGCCTGCATCAGCGGAATCAGCTCGCGGGCGATGAAGGGGAAGGTCACAAAGATGGTGGCCAGCACAATGCCGGGAATGGCGAACACGATTTTTATGTCATGCGCCTGCAGCCAAGGGCCAAACCAGCCCTGGGCACCAAACATCAGCACATAAACCAGCCCCGCCACCACCGGCGACACCGAGAACGGCAGGTCCACCAGCGTGGTCAAGAAGGCTTTGCCACGGAACTCGTATTTGGCAATGCACCAGGCTGCAGCAATGCCGAACACCAGATTCAGCGGCACCGCAATCGCGGCCGTAATCAGCGTCAGGCGAATCGCGCTCCAGGCATCCGGCTCCTTCAGCGCTTCAAACGCAGCACCGCCACCCTTGCGCAAAGCCTCGGTAAACACGGCTGCCAGGGGCAACACCAGAAACAGAAAGATGAAAGTGAGTGCAACACCTAGCAAGGTCCATTTAACCCATGCCGGTTCTGTAGTCGGAGAAGGTCGCGCGGAACGCCGCGGAACCGGCTTCACCTGGCCGCTGGCGGTGTCCCCTGTAGGGGAAGACGGGCTCACGGAGTGAGACTGGCTCAGGGGGGTACTCATGTCGAGGCGCCGTTGCGGCGACGTTGCCAGGCTTGCAAAGCGTTAATTACCAGCAGCAGAACGAATGAGATCACGAGCAGCACCACGGCCACGGCGGTGGCACCGGCGTAGTCGTATTGCTCGAGCTTGCCAATGATGATCAGCGGTGTGATCTCGGAAATCATGGGCATGTTGCCAGCGATAAAAATCACCGAGCCGTATTCCCCGATTGCGCGGGCAAATGCCATGGCAAAACCGGTCAGCAGCGCGGGCGCAATGGTCGGGAAGATCACATGCCAAAAGGTCTGCAGGCGCGTCGCACCCAGGCAGGTGGCGGCTTCTTCCAGTTCCTTCTCAGCATCTTCCAGCACCGGCTGCACCGTGCGCACCACAAACGGCAGGCCAATGAAGATCAGCGCAATCACCACGCCATTGCGGTTAAAGGCCAACTGCACGCCATAAGGCTCCAGCAGCGAGCCGATCCAGCCATTGCTGGCCAAGAGCGCCGTGAGTGAAATGCCGGCCACGGCGGTGGGCAGCGCAAAGGGCAGGTCCACCAACGCGTCGATGATTTTCTTGCCTGGAAAGGTGTAGCGCACCAGCACCCAGGCCACCAGCAGACCGAACACCGCATTCACTGTGGCAGCAATCAGCGAAGCACCAAAGGTCAGGCGGTATGAGGCCATCACGCGCGGACTGGTGACAGCCAACACAAACTGGTCCCAGGTCAGCGTGAAGGTTTTGAAGACCAGGGCCGAGAGCGGAATCAGCACGATCACGCTTAAGTAAAACAGCGTGTAACCCAGCGTCAGCTTGAAGCCGGGCAACACGCGTTTGGGCGCACGCCGCGTCCCGAGCGCCTGGTTTGACAGGGCGCCATCCATTGCAATCGCGCCCATTTACTTGACCGTGTACAGCTTGTCGAACTGGCCACCGTCGTTGAAGTGCACCTTCTGTGCCTCGGCCAGCGAGCCGAACAACTCTTCCACCGTGAACAACTGAATCGGTTTGAAGGTGGATGCGTACTTTTTCAGGATGACGGGGTTGATGGGGCGCAGCGCGTGCTTGGCGGCAATTTCCTGCGCCTCGTCGGTATAGAGGTAGCTCAGGTAGGCTTTGGCCACATCGGCCGTGCCCTTCTTGGCGACGGTGCGCTCGACGACGGCCACCGGGTTTTCAGCCACGATGCTGACCGACGGGTGAATCGCATCCACCTTGCCGGTGCCGAACTCACGGTCCACCGAGACTACTTCGGATTCAAAAGTGATCAGCACATCACCGATATTGCGTTGCAAAAAGATGGTGGTTGCATCGCGCCCACCCTTGGCCAGCACAGGCACGTTTTTGTAGAGCTTGCCGACAAATTCGGCAGCCTGCGCGTCGGTGCCGCCTTTCTTGCGTGCATAGCCCCAGGCCGCCAGGTAAGCCATACGTCCATTGCCGCCGGTCTTGGGGTTGACCAGCACCACCTGAATGCCGGGTTTGATCAGATCGTCCCAGTCCTTGATGCCCTTGGGATTGCCTTCGCGCGTCAGGAACAGCATGGTGCTGGAGGTGGGCGAGGCGTTGTGCGCAAAGCGCGTCTTCCAATCTTTGGCGACCACTCCGGTACCGGCCAGAAAGTCGACATCTGTGGTGGTGTTCATGGTGACTACGTCGGCATCCAGGCCATCGTTCACCGCGCGCGCCTGGGCGCTGGAGCCACCGTGCGATTGGTCAATCTTGACGTCCTTGCCGGTGCTCTTTTTGTAGCTGGCAATAAAGGAGGCGTTGACGTCTTTGTAAAACTCGCGCGACACGTCGTAAGACGCATTCAAAAGCGTTTGCGCAGATGCCAGGTTGCTGGCGCCAAGAGCCAGGGCCGCGAGTACCAGCGATAGTTTTTGTTTGAGTTTCATGAATAGTCTGAGGAATTAATGGGCAACCGACACGCAATACGCCGGCACAGAGGCGCGATTGTGCAGACTCACGCACTGAAACCCAACGAATCCTTTGTTGTTTGCATATGCGCCAAACCTCTAAAGAGAGGTTGCTTATATGCAATTTCTTTGGCTCAATCCAATCCCCGCTAGCCGAACA
>CANFNO010000267.1 GCA_947447845.1 Burkholderiales bacterium
AAATGCTGATCTGCCCACCCATGCCAGCGTCATTGTTGGCCTGAACAGAACCGCTGACTTGCACCGCTGCGTTGGCGTCGAGCACGATGCTGCCACTCACGGAGCCCGGCTGCGTGGCATCGGCATTGACGCTCAGGCTGGACGTGGCCTGCAGCGTAACTTTGTCGCCCTGCAGCAAGATGCGTCCGCCCCGGCTGACCAGACTGCTGGCCTCCAGGTTGCCCGCATTGTTGACCACCCCAGCCTGCAACTGGCTCACGCCCAGAGCCGAGAGAATGATCAAGCCACCGGGTGCCAGCACTGCGGTGCGGTTGTCCACCAGGGCCGCAATCGTCGATGGTGTTACACGCACGCTGGCCAGGCTGTTGTTGCTGTCAAATTGCAAGTCAAACGCTTCACCGGCGGCCAGCGCCACCGTCCCCAGTTGCGCAACGATCAGTCCCTGGTTGCGCACTTCCGGCGCCAGCAGGGCGATGTAACCACCCAGACTGGCCTTGAGTTGGCCTTCATTGAGCACAGTGCCGGTTGCACCCATGCGCTCGAACGTGGCTTTGCCCGCCATAAAGTCCGACAGCCCGATTTGATGTGTGGTGGCCACCAGGCCCCCGACATCGACGCTGGCGCTGGGCGAGAAATACACCCCGTTGGGGTTGGTGATGAATACCTGACCGTTGGCGCTGATGCGGCCAAAAATCTGGCTTGGGTTCGGGTCCAGCACCCGGTTGAGGATGACGCTGGAACTACCGGGTTGCACAAACTGCACGCTGGCGCCTGAGCCCACGTTGAAAGAATTCCAGTCGATCGCAGCCCGCTGTGTCGTCTGATTCACGATCAAATTCGCGCCGGTCTGGTTGAGCGTTGCCTGACCGGCCACCACCTTGCCCCCGGTGGGCAGTTGGTTGGGTGCAGGTGCCAAGCCCAAGGGACCTTGCGCCCATGCCGGGCTGATCAGAGCGCCTGACAACATGGCTTGCACGAGCGCCAGTGCGCGCAGCACTTGTACGCCTGCACCACTCCGCAGTTTGCCGCCTGGTGTACGCAGTGAACCCGTCTGGTTACCTTTGCCTCGGGACCGTGCCAATTCGCAAGTCACCACAAAACAGTGACGTACCGAACTCCAAATGATGCGATGTACTTTATTCATATTCGTTCACTCCGCCCGTCGGCGATTTCCGCTGTAAATCCGCAAGCACGCTGAAAAGCGTGCAATCCCCGCAACTAAAACGACGCAGTCAGACTGAGCCAGAACCTGTCTTCGATGTAAGAGCCGTCTTGATCGGTGCCAGTGGTCGTTGGATTGGGGTTGGCGGCCCCGCGGCGGGCGACCGTGGCTTTCAGGATCTGGCCCCAGGGGGTTTGCCAGTTCAATGACAAACCGAATCCGTGCAGGGTGTGGCTGGCGGTGCGGTCGTCGTTGGTGACTTCGCCCCAGTCATAAAACCCCGTCAGCGCCAGGTTGGAGGGCAACTGGTAGCGCAACTCCAGATTGGCCATTTGCCCCGCAGAACCACCGGCTTCACTCACCGGAAAGGCGCGCACGCCATTGGGGCCACCCAGGTAGAACTTCTGCGATGACTCTAGCGTGTTGCTCATGATCTGGCCGGTCCATGCCGCATAAGCCGAGAGCTTGTCTGTCAACGTTTGTTGACGGCTGAGGGCAAAGTGAAGCCTGTCAAATTTGCCAGTTGGATGGTTTCTGGGGATGGGGTCATCACTGTTGGACACAACACTTCCACTGGTGATACCGATGCTGGCTGAATTGGCACCGCCGCCCCACCCGTTGTCAAACTGATTGCCCGCAAGCGTGGCATCGTAGGACTCGATTTGGTAGTCCGATTGCACCGCACCCAACGATTCATTGTGGGCATGCTTGTCGTCCGCGTTGAGTTGAAGGTAGAGGTTGCTCTGGCGCGAACGGATGATCGGGTAGGTGCCCTCCAGACCCACGCCACTGGTGTTGCCAATGGCATTGAGCGCGGCGAATTCGGGGGCGAGCACGCGGTACTGCAATCCCGAAACGTTCACCCCAACCCGCCAACCATCGGTGCCCACAGGCACGCTGTAGGCCAGGCGCAAGTAGTCACTGCCCTCGCTGTGCACCAGGTTGCCCGTGGCCAGATCGCCCTGACCTGCGGGGCTCAGCAGATTGACATTGAGCGCGACGCGGCTGCTACCGGTTGAGCGCGCGCCCGAATTGTCTGCAGTCACCTCACCTATCAGCCTGGGTGCGTCGCTCATCCTGAGTATCAACGCGGTTTCCGCTCGGTCTTTGCCCTCTTGCAGGCTGGCGTTGATGTTCACCCCGGGCAGATCCTGAATCAGCAACAGGGCACGGTCCAGCGCCTTCGTGTTGAGCGGCTGGCCCACGGACTGTTGCGCATCCAGACGCGACAGCACCTCACTCATCTTCAGCCGCACGGGCTCGGCACCTTGCAAACGGGCGCCACCATAAATGGCCTCAACGATTTGAATGACGATGTGCCCGTCTGTTACGTCTTGCTCAGGCAGGTAAACGCGAGCCACCCAGCCCGCATCGCTGTAAGCCTGGGAGATTTTTGCCGTGAGTTGCTGGAGCCCCAGGTAACTCAGCTTCTGACCCACATAGGGCTTGAGCAGAAGCTGCACCTGCGCATCGCTGAGCATTTGGTTGCCCTGGTTTGAAAATGACTGGACGAGCACCTCCTGGGACCCGTCAGAGCGCAGCAGTTCGGGTGGTGCCGTCTGTGCGGGCTTGCGTGCGTCTTTGGGCAGCGCAGCGGGGCGGTTGCTCTCCAATGGCTGGAGGAGACTGCCCGCATCGGGCAAGGTTTGAGCGTGAAGCAAAAAGGGGGAAAGGCAGCAACTGCAAAGCACAAAGAATCTGGCCGCATCCCTTCTTTTCTGCGCTACTGCAAAAGCCTGAAAACAGGCGCTGCGGCTGTTTTGAAAGCTCAAAGCAACACGCCCCGATTGGCGCCAATTGGCTGCGTCCTGTTGCATGTGCCCTCACAATGTGAAATGTGTATATGTATCAATAAGTGTACATCTACCTCCTTGTATTTGCACCACTATTCATACATTTCATTAGGCCATTGCCGACACACGCGTTGTGCCGCAAAAACGAACAAACCCCGGTAAGTCAATGACTTACCGGGGTTTGTTTGCAGAAAATCTGGCTAGGGGCTAGAACGGAATGTCATCGTCCATGTCGTCAAAACCGCTGGGTGGGCGAGCCGCTGGCGCCTGGCGTGCGGCAACTGGAGCGGCCACACGGGGTGCCGGCGCCGGACGCCGCGCTGGAGGTGCCGAGCCGGAGCCTTCGTCGCCACCGTCGCCGGGGCCGCCCATGCCTTCACGGCCGCCGAGCAATTGCAGCTCGGTCGCTACGATGTCCACGGTGTTCTTTTCCACGCCGGCCTGATCGGTGTACTTGCCGTATTTCAGCCGGCCTTCCACGTAGATGGGGCGACCTTTGCGCACGTATTCCCCGGCGATTTCGGCCAGGCGGTCGTAGAAGGTGACACGGTGCCACTGGGTGTCTTCAATGGTTTCGCCGGTGTTTTTGTCCTTGCGACGGCTGCTGGTGGCCACGCTGACGTTGGCCACGGCCTGACCCGAGGGCAAGTAGCGGATTTCGGGGTCGCGGCCGCAATTGCCGACCAGAATGACTTTGTTAACGGATGCCATGTTTTTCTCCAGAATAGTCGGCAGATTATCCCGCCTTTGAAGCTGTCTATCATGGAGGGTTGTTTTCCACCCGGCCACTGCTTTGAATTCTCCATCTGACGCACTCCATCTCGACCCAGCCGACCAGGGCAAATACCTGGGCCGCGCCCTGCAGCAGCAAAGCATCAGCATCCGGGGGGCACGCACGCACAACCTGAAAAACATCGATCTGGACATCCCGCGCAACCAGTTGGTGGTGATTACAGGCCTCAGCGGTTCCGGCAAGTCCAGCCTGGCATTTGACACGCTGTACGCCGAAGGCCAGCGCCGCTATGTGGAAAGCTTGTCCACCTACGCGCGCCAGTTCCTGCAGGTCATGGACAAGCCCGACGTGGACATGATCGAGGGCCTGTCGCCCGCCATCTCCATCGAGCAAAAGGCCACCAGCCACAACCCGCGCTCCACCGTGGGCACCGTCACCGAAATTCACGATTACCTGCGCCTGCTGTTTGCCCGCGCTGGTACGCCCTACTGCCCCGAACACCAGTTACCGCTGCAAAGCCAGACTGTCAGCCAGATGGTGGATGCGGTGCTGGCCCTGCCCGAAGACACCCGGCTGATGATTCTGGCCCCACTGGCGCGGGAGAAAAAAGGCGAGTTTCTGGACGTGTTTGCGGAAATGCAAGCCCAGGGCTATGTGCGCTTTCGCGTCAATGGCGTGGTGTTTGAGTACGACGACCTGCCCAAGCTGAAGAAAACAGAAAAGCACGATATTGACGTGGTGATTGACCGCGTGAAGGTGCGACCGGAGGCGCGCGGCCCGTCGCTTTCCGCAGGCGATACCCCGATTGCGGCACCGGCCACGGGTGCTGCGCCGGATGCCAGTGCCAGCGCTGCAGGCTCAGCCACAGCCGCGCTGACCGCCGCACTCGGCCCGGCCGCCAGCGCCCCCGCACCGGGCCTGCGCCAGCGCCTGGCCGAGAGCTTTGAAGCCGCGCTGCGTCTGGCCCAGGGCCGCGCCATCGCGCTGGAAATGGACTCGCCCCAGAACGCAGAAACCGGCAAACAGGTGGAGCACCTATTCAACGCCAAGTTCGCCTGCCCGGTGTGCAGCTATTCCATCAGCGAGTTGGAGCCACGCCTGTTTTCTTTCAACTCACCCGTAGGGGCCTGCCCCAGCTGCGACGGCCTGGGTCAGCAGGATTTCTTTGACCCGGAGCGCGTGGTGGCCTTCCCCACGCTCAGCCTGGCCAGTGGCGCCATCAAGGGCTGGGACCGGCGCAACGGCTATTACTTCTCCATGCTGGAGAGTCTGGCCAAGCACTACAAGTTTGATATCGACCAGGGCTTTGACACGCTGCCGGAAGCCGTTCAGCAGGCGATTCTGCATGGCTCGGGCGAGGAAGAAATCAAGTTCCATTACGTGATTGATTCCGGTGCG
>CANFNO010000268.1 GCA_947447845.1 Burkholderiales bacterium
CTGTGTTGCATGCAACGGCACCGGCGCTTATAAGCCACCGCCTCCTCCGTGCCCCCAATGCAAGGGTGCCGGAAAGACCGAGCGCAAGGTCTGGATGGTGGATGTGCACATACAGGCCGGGGCCTTGGATGGCAGTGAAGTTCCTGAGGGCGATATAAAACTTAGGTCATCCTCAATTGACTCACCCAGAAAATTCAAACTGACGGTGCAAATCGAAAAGAGTCCCATCTTTAGACTGGACCATGACCGGCTCTCGGTCATCGTACCCATCAGCATTTTGCGATGGGCTTTGGGCGGGGACATCACAGTTCCCACGCTGGACGGCAGCATTCGCGTTCCCCGCCCTGAAAGATTCACCGGCTTATGGGTGCAAGGCCAGGGATGGCCGCAATTTGGAATGGCCAACCAGCGCAAGTCACTGTTTGTGTTGCCAAAGATGATCTTCCCGGAGAGCCTCAGCGACCAGGAGCGGCACCTTTTGCAGGCGCTTGATGCTCGGTGCAAGTTGCCGGAAGTGGAAGGGTGGAATCGCAGTGTGCAAGCCTGGATGGAGTCCGCGGCTTAATCCCACGCCGGGCGGCTATTCGGCTTGCGGTCTCTACAATGGAGTGGCGCCCGCTCGGGACGTCATTCCAACCAGCGAAAGTTTCCCGCACATGACCGCACTGCATATTTCCACCGCCTTTGATTCGGGTTCCATTGAAGTGCTCAGCCTGGATGACCCGCGTGATATTCGCCTGAATATCCGCAAGGACAATGCCAGCGAATTCGCGCAGTGGTTTCACTTCAGCCTGCAGGGCGCCGCCGGTGTAGCGGTGGTTCTGAAGTTTCTCAATGCGGCCCAATGCGCCTACCCAAAGGGATGGGAAGGGTACTCCGTGGTGGCCAGCCACGACCGGCAGCATTGGTTCCGCATCGATACCGAATATGACGGTCAAGTGATGATGGCGCGCGCTACGCCGGCGACTCAGTGCATGTACTTCGCCTATTTCGAGCCCTACTCTTGGGAGCAGCACCTCGACCTGCTGGGCTCCGCATCCTCCTCGGAGCACGTCACGCAGGAGCATCTGGGATTGACCTGCCAAGGCCGCGATATGACCTTGTTGCGCGTGACCGATGCGGACAGCGCCACCCCCTTTTCAGAACGGAAGAAAGTTTGGGTGATAGCGCGCCAGCACCCCGGCGAGAGCATGGCTGAGTGGTTTGTGGAAGGCATGCTGGAGCGCCTGCTGGATGCCAGTGACTCGGTCTCACGTAGCCTGCTGCAGCAATGTGTTTTTTACGTGGTTCCCAATATGAATCCCGATGGGTCTGTGTTGGGTAACCTGCGTACCAATGCGGTTGGAAGCAATCTCAACCGCGAATGGATGGACGCCACGATGGAGCGCTCACCCGAGGTCTTTCTGGTACGTCGCAGGATGTTGGAGGCAGGCTTGGACCTGTGTCTGGACGTGCATGGTGACGAAGGCCTGCCCTATAACTTTGTAGTCGGTTCGGAAGGAACGAAGGGCTATTCGCCACGCACCGCGGATTTGGAGAGCGTGTTCAAGGCGGCGTGGCTGGCGACCTGCCCGGATTTTCAGGATGAAGTGAATTACGGCGCCTGTGCGCCTGGCGCGGCCAATCCCACTTTGGCTACTAGCTGGATTGCACAGCAGTTCGGTTGCCTGGCATTCACCATCGAAATGCCTTTCAAGGACAACGCCAAGCTTCCCGATCCTTCTGTAGGCTGGAACGGCGAACGTTCGCGCAAGTTGGGAGCCAGTGTGTTGCAGCCATTGCTGGCCGTTCTTTGATTTCCGAACATTGACGCTATTGTTCGTGCCTGAACATTAGGGTATGCCTGTGCGTTTCAGAGCACGCAAAATCCGGCCAACCAAAGAAGGCCAAAAATGTTCAAAAGTGAAAATTGCAAACGCAGCGCATATGTCAACCTGTCTATCGAGGCGCTATGGCTGGCGCGCGCAGTTCAAGACGCGTTCGACATACTTCTGGGCGATCCAACTGAGGAATCTTCTTTTCATAGTGACCGGTCGAAGGTGCTAAGTATCAGCAGGGATGTATTTGAACGTTTAGGAACCTACGGTTATCGCAATGGACACGTGCAATCGCTCAACAATGAATGGACCGCGGCTTCGCGCACAGAATTTATTCGACAAGTCGCAGTGCATTGGCGTGCATTCATCGATGCTTCGTTTGGCATGACCTGCGCCTCGGAATTGATCATGTCTCTCACAGACTACGAGATCAGTGTCCTGGAGCAGGTGCTCAAACTGGACAAGGAAATCAGGACAAACAAGGAAGGCGTGGTCTTTTGCATGAGCCAAGATATGGAAACAAGGTCTCGGCATCAGACCATCCTGAGAGCGCTTCGATGCAGAAGCTATTTGGACTCCGTGCGGTACAGATTGGGTTAATTGAAAAGGGGCCGAAAGGCCCCTTTTCTTTGTCCGTCAATTCGCGAAGTCTTTACACCAGCAGTGCATTCACCCGTTTCACGTAAGCGGCGGGATCTTCCGGCAGTCCACCTTCGGCCAGCAATGCCTGGTCAAACAGGATGTGTGCCAAGTCATGGAAGTGCACCGAACCGTCCAACTTCTTCACCAGCGGGTGTTCGGCATTTACTTCCAGTACCGGCTTCATTTCCGGCGCGGTCTGACCGGCTTGCTTCAGCATGCGCGCCAACTGCGTGCTCATGCCATGGTCTTGAACCACTAGGCAGGCCGGGCTGTCCACCAGGCGGGTGGTAACCCGCACATCTTCAGCCTTGTCTTTGAGCGCTTCCTTAAGCTTGGCCAGCAGCGGCTTGAAGGCCTCTGCGGCTTCTTCTGCAGCTTTCTTCTCTGTCTCGTCCTGCAGTTTTCCGAGGTCCACCGCGCCCTTGGCGACGCTTTGCAGCGGTGTGCCGTCAAAGTCGTGCAGGTAGTTCAGTGCCCACTCGTCCACGCGGTCGGTCATCAACAGCACTTCGATGCCCTTTTTCTTGAAGACTTCGAGCTGAGGGCTGTTCTTGGCTGCGGCCAGGGTGTCGGCTGTGATGTAGTAAATCGCCTCCTGGCCTTCCTTCATGCGTGCCTTGTAGTCAGCCAGGGAAACGGCAGGTGTGTCGCTCTGGGTGCTGGCAAAACGCAGCAGTTTGGACAGGCGTTCCTTGTTGCCAAAGTCTTCGCCCAGGCCTTCCTTGAGCACGGCACCGAACTCGGCATAGAACTTGGTGTATTTGTCAGCGTTCTTTTCCGCTTCGGCCTTGTCTTCGGCGGACAAAACGTCTGTCACGCCATCCGCACCGGCTTCTGGCAACTTGTCGTTCTTCGCAAGGTCTTCCAGCATGGACAGCACGCGCTTGGTGCAACCTTCGCGGATGGCTTTGACGTCGCGGCTTTCCTGCAGCAACTCGCGGCTGACGTTGAGTGGCAGGTCGGCCGAATCGACCACGCCCTTGACGAAACGCAGGTAGGTCGGCAGCAGGGCCTCGGCATCGTCCATGATGAAGACGCGCTTCACATACAACTTCAGGCCACCCTTTTTGTCGCGATTCCACAGGTCCATAGGCGCTTTGCCGGGGATGTAGAGCAACTGGGTGTATTCGGTGCTGCCTTCGACGCGGTTGTGCGTGTGGGCCAGCGGCGCTTCAAAGTCGTGGCTGATTTGTTTGTAGAAATCGTCGTACTGTTCCTGGGTGATGTCTTTCTTGGCGCGGCTCCAGATGGCATTGGCCTTGTTGACGGTTTCCCATTCGCCGGTCTTGACCATGGCGCCGGGCTGACGGCCGCCATTTTCGTCACCGGGGGTAATCAAGTCGCCGTCTTTCCACTCTTCCTTTTCCATCTGAATGGGCAGGCTGATGTGGTCGGAGTACTTGTTGATGATGCCCTTGACCTTCCAGCTTTGGGCGTAATCCATGGCGTCTTCACGCAGGTGCAGGATGACGCTGGTGCCGCGCGCAGCACGCTCGATGCTTTCCACCTCAAAGGCGCCGCCTCCGCTTGCGCCACCGTCGCTGACCCAGCGCACGCCTTCAGATGCTGGCAGACCGGCGCGGCGCGATTCCACGGTGATCTTGTCGGCCACGATAAAGCCGGAATAGAAACCCACGCCGAACTGGCCGATGAGTTGGGAGTCGGCCTTCTGGTCGCCACTTAGTTTGGAAACAAAGTCTTTGGTGCCGCTCTTGGCAATCGTGCCCAGGTTGTCGATGGCTTCTTGTTGCGAGAGACCAATGCCATTGTCGGTAATGGTCAGGGTCTTGGCGTCCTTGTCCAGAACCACGCGCACATTCAGTTCGGAGTCGCTCTCGTAAAGTCCGCTGTTGTTGATGGCTTCAAAGCGCAACTTATCACAGGCGTCGGAGGCGTTGGAAATCAACTCACGCAGGAAAATCTCTTTGTTGGAATACAGCGAGTGGGTAACCAAGTGCAGCAGTTGTGCGACTTCGGCCTGAAAGGAAAGGGTTTGCTTGCTCATAGGTTCAATAAAGGTCTAAAACAGAGGATTTTGGTGGGCTCAAATGGCTTAACAGCCAAAGCCCTGACTAATTGCGGTCACTTACGACGTTTTCAAGTGCACAACTTTGTCGAGAGTTTGATGCAAAATATCGTCGTGGCCACAACTCCTGACAAATCCAACCCTGCAAATCGCAAGCCTTCAGCGAAGCCTGCGCAGGATTTCTTTTTGGATCCCTTGCCGGTACCGGATGCCACCGAAAGCAGTACCGACACGGCTTGGGGTTTGTGGGAGCACACGCTAAAGGGCTACGGCGATGCAGCGCAAAAACCGGAGGGTGTTGACGAACCTGGTTTTGAGGACACCGAGGTTTCGGGGCTGACTCCTCCGCAGGACAAACCCTAGGTTAGAACCTTTCTGCCGGCGAAAGATAGCGCCATTGACCCACGGGTAAATTGCCAAGCATGACGCGGCCAATTCGTACCCGCTTGAGACCCACCACCTTTAGGCCCACCAATTCGCACATGCGGCGGATCTGGCGTTTTTTGCCTTCTGTCAAAACAAATCGCAACTGTTCCGGGTTTTGCCACTCGACTTTGGCGTGCTTGAGGGGTTGCCCGTCCAGGCTCAGACCGTGGCGCA
>CANFNO010000269.1 GCA_947447845.1 Burkholderiales bacterium
CGACCCCAAAGGCAGCGACTACACGCGCTACCAAAACGCGACCGTCATCACACCCAACCGTGCCGAGATGCAGCAAGTCATTGGCAGTTGGAGTGACGAAGCCGACCTGCGCAGCAAGGCCCACAATCTGCGGGAACAGTTGCACCTGGACGCTGTGCTGCTGACCCGCAGTGAAGAAGGCATGACGCTGTTTGACGCAGGTGGTGAACTGCATGTCAGCGCCCAGGCGCGCGAGGTGTTTGATGTCACGGGTGCCGGTGACACGGTGATTGCCACGATGGCAGTCATGGTCGGGGCTGGGTTGTCGCTGCGGGAGGCTATGCCTTTGGCGAACCGCGCCGGTGGTATTGTGGTGGGCAAGTTTGGAACGGCCACCGTGTCGTATGAGGAGTTGTTTGCATGACGCGCGTTGTAGTTACTGGAGCTGCCGGTTTTATCGGCAGCAACATCATCAAAGGCCTCAATGCCCGTGGCATTGACGACATCATTGCCGTTGACGACCTGACGCAAGGCGACAAGTTCCGCAATATTGCCGACTTGAAAATTGCCGACTATGTGGATGCCGACGACTTCTACAGTGCGTTTGCCGGTGGTCATTTCGGTCAGATTGAAGCCGTGTTTCATGAGGGGGCTTGCAGCGACACCATGGAAGCTGACGGCAAGTTCATGATGGGCAACAACTACACCTTGTCTTGGAACCTGTTTCAGGCCTGCCAGAAACGTGGTGCACGCCTGCTTTACGCCTCATCTGCAGCGACTTATGGTGGCTCTGACACCTTCCGGGAAGAACCGGCGTTTGAGCTGCCGCTCAATGTTTACGGCTATTCCAAACTGCTGTTTGACCAACGCATGCGCCGCGAGTGCGGGACCAATTTCGAGCGAACCAAGGCAGGCCGCACACACCAAGTTGTGGGTTTTAGATACTTCAACGTTTACGGCCCGCGCGAACAGCACAAGGGTCGCATGGCCAGTGTCGCCTTTCACCAGTTCAACCAGTTCAAGGCCGAGGGGCGGGTCAAACTATTTGGTGAATATGGTGGCTACGCGCCCGGTGGTCAGATGCGCGATTTCGTCTTTATTGACGACGTGGTCGCGGTCAACCTGTGGTTCTTCGACCATCCGGCGCAATGCGGAATTTTCAACCTCGGGACCGGTCGCGCTCAGCCCTTTAACGATGTCGCCAGCTCAGTCGTCAACGCCCTGCGCGCAGAAAAGGGTGAGGCAGCACTGTCGCTGGACGCGATGGTGCAGCAAGGACAGTTGGAATACATTGCATTTCCGGACGCCCTGCGCGGCAAATACCAGAGTTATACGCAAGCCGACCTGACGGCATTGCGTGCCACAGGTTGCGATCACACCTTTGTCGATGTGCAAACCGGCGTTGCCAAGTATGTGCAATGGATGTCCAAGATCTGAGGCTGCCATGCTTAAGCATTGTTTAGCCATTCTCTGCTGCGGCGTGTCTCTTTCGGTATTAGCGCTGGAAGTCAACACCGCCAACGAAGCTGAGCTAGATAGCGTGCGGGGTCTGGGGCCCAGCAGTACGGCGCGAATTCTCATTGCTCGCGAGCAGGGCATGTTCAAAGATTGGGGCGACTTCATGCAACGCGTCAAAGGCATCAAACCTGCTACGGCCGCCAAATTGTCGGCCACAGGATTGACGGTTAACGAATTGCCATTCACCGCGCCAGAGAGTGGCGCCAAGGGCCCCTGATGCTAGCCGTGGTGGCCATCTGCATTGGCGCATGTTTCGGCGCGCTCGCGCGTTGGCAATTGGGGCTATGGCTCAACCCGACGCTTACCGTAGCTGGCACCGTGCTTCCTTTGGGCACACTCGCGGCCAACTTGATAGGCGGCTATCTGGTTGGCATCTGCGTTGCTGTGTTTCATGCCATGCCGCAACTGGATCCACTCTGGCGCCTGGCACTGGTCACCGGTTTTCTTGGGGCACTCACCACCTTCTCAAGTTTTTCCGCAGAAGTGGTAGCCATGTTGATGCAACAACGTTACGCGCTTGCACTGATGACCGCGGTGGTGCATCTGCTGGGTTCGCTGTTGTTGACGATCGCCGGAATCAAGTCCGCATCATTGTTCCTACTGGCACGCTAAGGCACTACACTGGTGCCCCCTAGTCACTTAATGGTGCACTCTGCGCCGCAAAAACCATGACGGTCTGGCTCTCGCTGTTGTTCGTTGCCGTCTATGCTGCCATCGCGCTCGAACACCCGATCAAGATTAATAAGTCGGCCTCCGCACTGATCGGCGCTGGTTTGCTATGGACAGTCTATGGCGTAACCCTCAACAATACGTCCATACTCAATCACCAATTGGGTGAGTCACTGAAGGACACGGCGCAGATCGTGTTTTTTCTGATGGGTGCCATGACGATTGTGGAAGTGGTCGATGCCCACAACGGCTTTGAAGTCATTACCTCACGCATCAAGACACAAGAGCTTTCCCGTCTGATGTGGATGGTCGGTTTTGTCACCTTTTTCCTGAGCGCCATTCTGGACAACCTGACCACCACCATCGTCATGGTTTCTCTGATGAAGCGTCTGCTGTTCCGCCGTGAAGATCGCCTGTTTTTTGCCGGCATCATCGTGATTGCAGCCAATGCGGGAGGTGCCTGGACGCCCATTGGCGACGTCACCACCACCATGCTGTGGATTGGCGGTCAGGTCAGCACTTTTTCCATCATGCAAAGTGTTTTCCTTGCCTCGCTGGTCAATATGCTGGTACCGCTATTAGTGACTAGTCGCATATTGGGCAATCGCCCGGTGGTAGCACCACCACAACGGGAGGAAGCCTTGGACCTGGGCAGCAGCGCGTTTGAGCGCAATCTCATGTTTACTCTGGGCATGGCGATTCTGGTCCTGGTGCCTGTGTTCAAAAACTTGACTGGCCTGCCGCCCTTTATGGGTATTTTGTTCGGACTGGGATTGCTGTGGTTGGTGGGCGATCTGGTGCATCGGCGGGAGGAAGAACTGCGCAAACAGCGGCTGACTTTGGCCCGCGCGCTAACCCGAATCGACATGAGTTCGGTGGTGTTTTTTATCGGCATTCTGCTGGCCGTTGCGGTTCTTGAGCACACCCACATCCTGTCGACCATTGCGCATTGGCTGGATCGCACAGTGGGCCGACAGGACATCATCGTGCTCATCATCGGCCTTGTCAGTGCCATCGTGGATAACGTGCCCCTGGTGGCGGCCTCCATGGGCATGTATGGCCTGGACCAGTACCCTCCCGACAGTTTTTTGTGGGAGTTCATCGCCTACTGTGCAGGCACCGGAGGTTCGATTTTGGTGATCGGCTCGGCCGCCGGTGTTGCAGCCATGGGTATGGAGAAAATCGATTTCGTCTGGTACCTGCGCCACATCAGCACATTGGCCTTGTTCGGTTATTTTTCCGGGGCTTTGGTCTACATCGCGCAGTACCGGTTGTTCCATTGAAAAAGCCCCGTATGGGGCTTTTTCTGAACTAAAAAACCGGGTTCGCCAGCCTTAGGGGCTTTAGAGTGAAAAGCGTTTGCGAATGGATGCCTCAATGCCCGTTGCATCCAAGCCGTGCATGGCCAGGAGTTTGCCCACGTCGCCATGCTCAATAAAGGTGTCAGGCAGACCCAGTTGCAACACGGGCAATACCAAGCCCGCAGCCTGCAAGGCTTCCAGAACTGCACTGCCAGCGCCACCCATGAGGGCGCCCTCTTCCAACGTGACCAAGGCTTCGTGGCTCGCTGCGACCGA
Organism: Burkholderiales bacterium; assembly: GCA_947447845.1. The sequence continues at coordinate 3,744 of CANFNO010000269.1, forward strand.
CGCTAGAAGTTCTACATCCAGGGGCTTAACCCAACGCATGTTGACCACCGTGACGCCCAGCGACTCGGCCGCTTTCAGAGCCGGGTAAAGCATGGTTCCAAAGGCCAGAATGGCGATCTTGCTGCCTTGCTTACGAATCTCACCTTTGCCAAAGGGCAAGCCATCCAGCGACTGCGTAATGGCGACGCCCGCGCCACTGCCACGCGGGTAACGCACGGCTACGGGGGTACTCTGTTCAAACGCCGTGCTCAGCAATTGGCGGCATTCGTTTTCGTCTGCCGGACAGGCCACACTCATATTGGGAATGCAGCGCAAATAGGGAATGTCATAGGCACCCGCATGGGTTGCACCATCAGCACCCACCAAACCAGCGCGATCCAGCGCAAACACCACGGGCAGATTCTGGATTGCTACATCGTGTATGAGTTGGTCATAGGCACGCTGTAAAAAGGTGGAGTAAATCGCGACGACCGGCTTAAGACCTTCTGTAGCCAGTCCCCCGGCGAAGGTCACAGCATGCTGTTCGGCAATACCCACGTCAAAAAAGCGCTGCGGAAACAGTCGCTCGAACTCGACCATCCCAGAGCCCTCGCGCATGGCCGGGGTAATGCCGACCAAGCGCTTATCGGCTGCCGCCATGTCACAAAGCCACTGGCCAAAAACTTGGGTAAAGGTGGTCGCAGGGGCGGTTTGCGCCTTTTGTAAACCCACTGCCGGATCAAATTTTCCTGGGCCGTGGTAGGCCACGGGATCGGCTTCAGCCAGTTTGTAGCCCTGGCCCTTTTTGGTCACCACATGCAGGAATTGCGGCCCCTTGAGATGGCGAATATTTTCTAAAGTGGGAATCAGTGAATCCAGGTCATGCCCATCAATCGGGCCGATGTAGTTGAAGCCGAACTTCTCAAACAACGTAGCCGGCACCACCATGCCCTTGGCATGCTCTTCGATGCGTTTTGCCAGTTCGAACAAGGGCGGTGCGCCCTTCAGCACGGTCTTGCCCACGTTCTTGGCCGCCGCATAGAACTGGCCACTAAGCAACTGTGCCAAGTACCGGTTCAAGGCACCGACCGGCGGGCTGATGCTCATGTCGTTGTCGTTCAGAATCACCAACAGGTCACAGTCGGCCACACCCCCATTATTCAGCGCCTCAAACGCCATACCGGCAGTCATTGCACCGTCACCAATGATGGCAATGGCGCGTCGCTCCTCGCCCTTTATCTTGGAGGCCAGGGCCATACCCAAGGCGGCCGAAATCGAGGTGCTCGAGTGCGCCGTACCAAAAGTGTCGAACTCGCTCTCGGCGCGTTGCGGAAACCCGCTCAAACCACCC
>CANFNO010000270.1 GCA_947447845.1 Burkholderiales bacterium
GCATTAGCTTCAATGGCAGTACGCAGTGTTTCACGTCGAAGAACACTCAAGTAGTGGGTGAAACCGCCAGTTTTATTCAATAAAAATTCGGCGATATTTTCTATCGGCTCGTCTGGTTCTGGTAAAAGATTCTTGCCCCAAAGCTTGGGTACAAGATCTTTACACCACTCCTGATTACTCGACCTTGCGTGAGGACACAATGTGTACTGCCCAGGGTCGCTAAGTCGACTCATCAGCTGCGAACTTGTCTTTAGTTCCGAAAATGCGAGTGGATTTCCAATCAAAATGGTCGGAATTCCAGTATTCAGAACTCGCAGAAAAAATGTGTTGAAGTCTGTTCCAAAACGATTCTTTGAAAGTTCATTAGTTTTAGTTTTAAGAAACTTGCAGATGCAATGAATTCGACAAGCAATGGCGATGTAGAGTCCGTTCAAAGCTTGATAAACAAAATTAATCGGGGGCGATTTTCCTTCGCTTTTTTCTTGCGCGCTGTTCGCGCGATGGGCATGAGTAGTGTTGACTTAACACCTCTGACCTCTCGGGTGCCTGAGTGATTAAATTCCAATGACAACTGAGCCTAAAAAGGCTTTGCCAATTGACGCTGGCAGAGAAAGAGCACGGGAAATGGCCCGTGAAAGGAAGAAGAGATTTGATGCGCGTATGCGAAATGCCAACGCAGGCGAAGGTGGTGAGCGTCGACACGCTGTAGTGGTTTACTTAACGAATGACGCGAAGGAAGTATTGTGGCGAAATCGTCAACGGCGCCGTCTACTTGACCTACCGCCGATATTGGATTCGGTCTTAATTAACGAGCTTTTACTTTCGTACGGTGCACAGGCAGCAGATGACCAAGCTAACTCTCTTCTAGCTGACGTGACAACTGCGCAGACCGACTCGTCGAAACTTTTAAAGGCCAACGAACGCCAACTCAAAAGAATCAAGGCTCTTGAGCTGCACAATTTTGTCGCTGAAGAAACTATCGCACTACTTAAAGAACAAGAAGATCTCGCGATGGAATATCGTCCATTTGATTGGAGTGTGGCGGAAGACAATTTACTTGAAGCCCATAGATATTTAATGTCTCACGCTGGGTATTGGCTCGCAATAAGACTTCGTGAAAGACTCTCAAGCTCCTCAGGTGACTCGCATGCGGCAAAAATATTCAATGAGGAAATTACAGACTACATCGAGCAAATAATCGATGTGGTCAGTTAAATACAAGTGATTGTGTATTGATTATTAGTCTAGTGGCCCCGACGACACAAATGATCTCGGTAGATACACTTTTCTAAAATCGCCCAGCTGATCAGTGAAGAAATAGCGGCGTACTGCTGAGTACATATCTGTCAAATTCGACACATAATTGCAGCAAACCGTGCATCATCAGACCAAAATGATGCCAAAAATAGCTCAAATTCGACACTTATTTGCAAAACACCAATAGGGATCATGCTGAAATACCTTTCCATCCCCGTAACTCCGTTCCAACAAAATTGTTCACTTGTCTGGTGCGACCAGACCCAACAAGCCGCTGTGATTGACCCGGGTGGTGATCTGCCCCGCATCCTGGCCGAGGTCAAGCGTTTGAATCTCACGCTCGAACAGATCTGGCTGACCCACGCGCACATTGACCATGCGGGTGGCACGGCAGAGTTGTCGCGCCAACTGGATCTGCCCATCATCGGGCCGCATCCGGGTGACCAGTTCTGGATTGATGGCTTGGCAGAGCAAGGCAGGCATTTTGGTTTCCCCCATGCAGAGGTGTTCACGCCCACACGCTGGCTCAAGGATGGGGACACGGTAACGATTGGCAAGAGCACGCTGGCCGTGCGCCACTGCCCTGGCCACACACCAGGACATGTGGTGTTCTATTCTGCCGAGGCGAATCGTGCATTTGTGGGTGACGTGCTGTTTGCGGGCTCCATCGGGCGCACCGACTTTCCGCAAGGCGACCACGACACGCTGATCGCCAGCATCAAAGAGCGGCTGTGGCCCATGGGAAATGACACGGTGTTTATCCCGGGACACGGCCCGGAGAGCACCTTCGGACGCGAGCGCCGAAGCAACCCTTATGTGGCCGACTAATCAGGCTTCTGTCTTGAAGATGCCGCGCTCGGTGACGACGTAGTCCATCGCCAGGTCAAAGTCCTGGGGGTGGATGGTTGGCAAGCGCGACAACTCGTAAGCCACGCCGATGGTCAGTGGACGCGGCGTGATGCTGGCCAGAGTGCGGTCATAAAAGCCGCCGCCATAACCCAGCCGGTAACCGGCCGCATCAAACCCCACCGGCGGCATGATCAGTGCCTGCGGCACCACAATGTCTGTGCCTTCTGGAACCGGAATGTCGTACACGCCCCGTCCCATGGCAACACCCGGCCACCAGACTCTGAATTGCAAAGGTTCCGCCTTGCGCACCACCTCGGGCAGGGCCGCCGTGGCCCCCAGATCGCGGAAATGGTGAAGCGCATGGCGTGGATCAAACTCGCCCTGGTAAGGCCAGTACATGCCAATGCACAGACCCGCGAGTTGGGGAAAGCCATCGATCAGATGGCGGGTAATGGCAGCGTTCCAGGATTGACGATCCGCATCAGACACCGCCACGCGCTTGGCCAGCAGTTCTTTGCGTTGGCTGGCTTTCCAGGCCTTGATGTCGTCTGGCTGCATTTACATCCCCGGTAGTTCGGTATCGCGCTGCGGCGCCGCCACTCCCAGGTGGCGATAAGCGGCCAGCGTGGCAATGCGCCCACGCGGCGTGCGCTGCAAGAATCCTTGCTGAATTAGATAAGGCTCAATCACATCCTCGATGGTCTCGCGCTCCTCGCCAATGCTCGCCGCAATGTTGTCCAGCCCCACGGGACCGCCATCAAATCGGTGGATCACGGCCTCCAGCAACTTGCGGTCCATCAGATCAAAGCCCTGCGGATCCACATCCAACATGGCCAGCGCGCGGTTGGCGATGTCCAGGTCAATCAGCCCTTTGCCTTTGACATCGGCATAGTCGCGCACCCGGCGCAGCAGGCGGTTGGCAATGCGCGGCGTGCCGCGCGAACGGCGGGCGATCTCGAAGCCACCGTCTTCGCTCATCGGCACCTTCAAGAGCCCGGCGCTGCGGGTGACGATGCGCAGCAACTCTTGGGAGCTATAAAACTCCAACCGGGCTACGATGCCAAAGCGGTCACGCAGCGGGTTGGTCAGCATGCCGGCGCGGGTGGTGGCGCCGACCAGGGTAAAGGGCTGCAAATCGAGCTTGATGGAGCGCGCCGCCGGGCCTTCACCGATCATGATGTCGATCTTGTAATCCTCCAGCGCGGGGTAGAGGATTTCCTCCACCACTGGCGACAGGCGGTGAATCTCGTCGATAAACAGAACGTCGTTCTTTTCCAGATTGGTCAAGAGCGCGGCCAAGTCCTTGGGCTTTTCCAACACCGGGCCGCTGGTCTGGCGCAGGTTGACGCCGAGTTCGTGCGCAATGATGTGGCTGAGTGTGGTCTTGCCCAAGCCCGGCGGGCCAAACAGCAGCACATGGTCCAACGCCTCGGAGCGCATCTTGGCCGCTCCGATAAAGATTTCCAGTTGCTCACGTACCTTGGCCTGGCCTACATACTCGTCCAGCAACTTGGGGCGCAGGGCGCGTTCAATCGCCTCTTCCTGGGGTGAAGTGGGTGCGGCGGACACCATGCGCAACGGGGGCGGCGCGGAGGAAAAATCGTCAGTCTGAATGCTCACAGGATCAATCGCAAAATGGGGTGTCTCACTATAGCGCCCAGCGTTGGGCGGCTGCCAAAAACTCAAGTATGACCCCAAGCCGCCGATACTATCCATACGCACATCCGGATGTTGCGCCTGTGCCGTGTTGGTCCCAAAGGTTTTACCCCATGTATATCAAGTCCCTTATTGCACCCAAACTGCGCGCGGCCTTGCACCTGCTGTTTATCAGTGGCCTGCTGCTGGGCCTGTGGGCTGCGGGCAATGCCCATGCACAGCAAAAGAAAGACCTGATTGAGATCCCTCTGATCAAAAAGTTCAAGGAAGAGAAGGCCGCCGCTGCGGCTGAAGCTGCGGCGGCTTCGGATGCCGGTGCCAAGCACAGTGCTGAAAAACCGACAGCCAAGGAAGAGGTGGTACCCCCCGGCGCTGCGAACAAGCATGCTGCGGGAAAGCCGACCACAAAAGAGGAAGCTGCAACGGGTGCAGTCCACAAAGCGGGTATGGAGAAGCCGATAGCGGCAGAGCACGAGGCACCCGTAGCAAAGGGCGCGGCCGGCAGCGAGTCGGTGAAGCAATTGCGCCAGGCCCTGGGCGCCATTGGTACGCCAGTTAAACAACCTGTTGAAAAGCCGACCGCTGCGCATGCCAAGGCCAATGCCTCTGACTCCCATGGCGCCAGCGCGGACTTTGACACCAGCCGCCAGTACATCCGTGCGCGGGCCTTGGCTCTGGCACGCGGCGAACCCCTACCCCAAGAGCATGGAAAAGAGGGCCACGGTGGTGAAGTGCACTGGGCCTACGAGGGAGAGAACGGCCCGCAGGCGTGGGGCAAACTCAAACCGGAATTCAATCTGTGCGCCATTGGCAAACGGCAATCACCCATTGCCATCAAAGAAGAGATCACCCTGCAAGGGCCCGCCGAGCCGATTCAATTTCGCTACTCGCCCAGTACCGGCACAGTGGTCAACAATGGCCACACGATTCAGGTAAATCTGGAGGGGGAAAACAGCATTACGGTGCGTAACTCAACCTACAAACTGCTGCAGTTTCACTTTCACACCCCGTCGGAGGAAGTGGTCAATAACAAACGCTCCGCAATGGTGGCGCATCTGGTGCACAAGAATGACGAAGGGCAACTGGCCGTGGTAGCCGTGCTGCTGGACCGCGGGGAGCCCAATTCACTGCTCAACACGGTATGGACTTACATGCCGCTGGACACCAATGACCAGGTGCGCATGCCTGCCGGTGTAATCAACATGAATGAAATCCTGCCGGCCGACCAGCGCTATTACCAATTCTTTGGCTCACTGACCACGCCGCCCTGCACCGAAGGCGTTTTGTGGATGGTAATCAAGCAGCC
>CANFNO010000271.1 GCA_947447845.1 Burkholderiales bacterium
CATCGCTGCGATTGCCATAGGTGGCACTGAATCCGCCGGGATTGAGATGGGCGCAGCGCGCCTCCAATGCCGATTTGATGAGCCCCTGAAAATCGATGACCGCGTCATACGACTGTTGCTTCAAATGCTGGTCAAAGTGTTTGCGCTCGCGCCGTGTGGCCTCGCTCCAGCGCGATTTGCGCCAACGCCGCTGGGCCAATGGCAGCACACGGCGGACACCCTGAACCCGATCAACCAGAGGCGCAAAAGCCTCTTCAACCATCCAGTCAATCTTGGCCTCAGGAAACTGCAGGCGCAGGTCTTGCACCACCGGGATGGTTTGTATGACATCCCCAAGCGAGGACATCTTGACGATCAGAATATTCATGCCAACCGATGCTAGGCATGCTTGGTGACAGTGATAAGTGGTTTATGCGTCATTCGCGTGACGCTGATGTCGCCCAGCGATAGCCGCCTGAGCGGCCATCGTGGCAAACAGGGGCGCGGCTTTAGTAACGCTCGGGCACGTACATCTCGTCCGGCACCGGCTGACGGATGTAATCTTCGTTGCGCACGCGGGCTGGCAGCACAACCGCCTTCTGCTCCACTTCGGTATAGGGAATCTGGCCCAGCAAGTGGTCTATGCAGTTCAGGCGCGCAGTCTTCTTGTCCACCGCTTGCACGATCCACCAGGGCGCCTCGGGGATGTGGGTGCGCTCCAGCATGGTCTCTTTGGCCTTGGTGTATTCCTCCCAGCGCACGCGGCTCTCCAAGTCCATGGGGCTGAGCTTCCATTGCTTTAGCGGGTCGTGAATGCGGCCCAGAAAGCGCGAGTGCTGCTCTTCGTCGGTAATCGAGAACCAATACTTGATCAGCTGAATGCCGCTTCGCGCCAGCATCTTCTCGAACTCGGGCACGGTGCGGAAAAACTCTTCGTATTCGTCATCGGTACAAAAGCCCATCACGCGCTCGACCCCTGCGCGGTTGTACCAGCTGCGGTCAAACAGCACCATCTCACCGGCAGCGGGCAGGTGCGATACATAGCGCTGGAAGTACCACTGCGTGCGTTCACGGTCATTGGGTGCGGGCAGGGCGGCCACACGCGCCACGCGTGGGTTCAGGCGTTGGGTGATGCGCTTGATCACGCCCCCTTTGCCGGCAGCGTCGCGCCCTTCAAACAGAATCACCACCTTGTGGCGGCTGGCTACCACCCAGTCCTGCAGCTTGACCAGTTCGCCTTGCAGGCGGAAAAGTTCCTGGAAGTAGGTGCGCCGGGCCAGACGCTCGGCCTCATTGCGTGGCTTGCCGGTGGCCTCCAGCTCTTCCATATTGCGTTCTTCAAGCTCCATCTCCAGCTCTTCGTCATAGCTGTCGAGCAGGTCTTCGCGCAAGCGCCGCATCATTTCTTCTTGTTGGGTGTTGTCGATGCTCATGGAGGGGTTCGCCTTTTGTTTGAAAAATCAAGAAAACATCATGCTTCAAATAGGTTTCACTTTTGTGACAGCCCTTCTTGTAGGCGCCTGTGACGAGGCGATCGAGTTAGCGAGCCCCTTGCATTTGGCGGCTATGTGTGCACCCATTCGCACTATGAGAAAAATAACGCCATTGTTCAAATAGTGTTGTCATTTTCCAAGCCTATGATGACTGAAATACAAATTTACACCGTTAGAAAAGGTCAAACACCATGCGCGCACTAAAAGAAGCTCGGCACCTGATTGAAAAATCGCCCCTTGACGAATCCGCCCAGATTCTTGCGCGCCTGGTTTTGTCGCTGGAGACCGAAGTCAACTTTGCGATCTCAGACATTTACAAACTCAATCGTGACAACTTCGATCTCGCTCTCAGCATCTTGAAGGAGTGGCGTCTGGATCGCTATTACGCAGGCAAGGCGCGCCTGTTCGACACCGCGGTCACTGTGGCCGAGCTCACCAAACAAAGTTGAGCCATTGCTTGCCTCAGCCCGGCAAAAAATGAACCCGGTCCATTAAGGCGCGCAGTTCGTTCAGGGCCTGCTGCGTGTCGCTGGCAAACCAGTCGGGTCGCTTGCCCGCATCATCCCAACTGCGCAGTTGCTGCGCGTCCAGCGCGTAGCGACTGCCTTGAAACACCACGCATTCTTCAAGAGACATCGGGCCACCCTGCAACGCCAGGCTGCGCACCGAGTCGGGTGAGAGCCGCTCGCAGTATTCGGGATGGGAGGCGACCAGATAACGCTTGGCCGCTACATGCAGGCGCACCGGTTCCGCCACGCTGGGCCCCCATACGGCATCCAGCACGCGCGCCGCAGTGTGTTCATGCTGGTCGTCAATGCCATCCACAGTGGGGGAGCCACTAAGGTCGGTCAACAGGTGGCCCAAGTCGTGCAGCCAACTGGCCAATTGCAAAGTTTGTGATGCGCCAGCGGCACGCGCCAACTGCCCGCATTGCCAGGCATGTTCAATCTGCGAAATGCCTTCGCCTTCATAGGCAATGGCGCCCTTGCGGGCGAACAATTCCAATATCGCTTGTGGGCTGTTCATGCAGTTATCGTGAGCCATGGGCATGACGGTGTGATGACAGCACACGGCGCTTGCGGGCTCGGCAGAGCATCACACCGCTGTCATCAATCTTTCATAGTCGGCAGCGAAGATCCTCAGCATGAGTGCGCCACCCGTTCCCGCTATTCGCGTTGTCAGTGCCAGCAAGTCGTTCAATCGGCGGGCCAAGGCGTTGGACAACGTCAGTGCCACGATTCAGTCGGGTGAGTGCGTCGGGCTGCTCGGTGCGTCAGGCTCGGGCAAGTCAACTCTACTGCGCAGCATTTGCGGCCTGGAGCGGTTGGACGGCAAGAGCAGTAGCGTGGAGTTGTTTGGCCAGACCCTGCAGAGCGGCGGCGACCTGAGCTCAGACATCCGCGCGCTACGGCGCCAGACCGGCATCATCTTCCAGCAGTTCAATCTGGTGGGCCGCATGAACGTCCTCAGCAATGTGCTGACCGGCCTTTTGCCACGCATGCCTTTGTGGCGCGCCCTCAGTGGCCGCTTCAACCCGGATGAGCAAATGCAGGCGCTGCAGGCACTGGATTCGGTGGGTCTGGCGGACTACGCCTTTCAGCGCGCCTCAACGCTCTCGGGCGGGCAGCAGCAACGGGCAGCCGTGGCACGTTCGCTGTTGCAGGGTGCGCGCATCTTGCTGGCCGATGAGCCGGTGTCGTCGCTGGATCCGGAGACGGCCCGCCGCGTGATGGATCTGCTGCACCACCTGAACCGCACGCAAGGCATGACCCTGGTGGTCAGCCTGCACAACGTAGCCATGGCGCGGCGCTACTGCGATCGCATCATCGCGCTGCGCGCTGGTGAACTGGTGTTTGACGGCTCGCCCATGGAACTCGATGACGGCCGTCTGCGCCACCTGTATGGCGCCAGCACCGAAGAGCTCCTGATGGACCACAACCCTTTGGAAACCCCGCCGCAAACACAGGCTGCACACGTTCACCCCGTGCCGCTGGTTGCCTGATCACCCCTTTTTTTACCGGAGAAAATATATGAAGCCTTTTCACCTATTCACCGCCTCAGTTCTGGCACTGTCCAGCCTGGCTGCCGGCGCCCAGGAAATCAGTTTCGGCATCATCGCCACGGACACCGCCAGCGTCGAGCGGGACCGTTGGGAACCCCTGTTCCGCGACATGGAAAAGAAGACCGGCCTGACCATCAAGGCCTTCTACGCACCTGACTACGCCGGTGTGGTGGAAGCCATGCGCTTCAACAAGGTGCAGGTCGCCTGGTACGGTAACAAGGCCGCCATTGACGCGGTGGATCGCTCCAGCGGCGAGGTGTTCGCCCAGGTGAAAAAGGCCGATGGTTCGTTGGGCTACTACTCCTTGCTGATCACGCAAAAGGACAGCCCCTACAACAACCTGAACGACGTGCTGAAGAACGGCAAGTCGATCAACTTCGGCATTGGCGATCCCGGCTCCACCAGCGGCTTTCTGGTGCCCAGCTATTACGTGTTCGCCATGAACAAGGTGGACCAGCGTACGGCCTTCAAGACCATTCGCAACGCCAGCCACGGTGCCAACATCCAGGCCGTGCTGGCCAAACAACTCGATGTGGCAACCAACAACACCGAAGAAATTGACAAGCTCGAAGCCACCAAGCCCGAAGTCGCCAAAGAACTCAAGGTGATCTGGAAGAGCCCGCTGATCCCCAACGATCCCCTGGTGTGGCGCAAGGATCTGGACGCTGGCATCAAAGCCAAGCTCAAGGGTTTCTTGCTGAGCTACGGCCAGACCGACGCTGACAAAGCGGTGCTGAAAAATATATATAACTACAGCGGCTTCAAGGAATCGACCAATGAGCAATTGGTGCCGATTCGCCAACTGGAATTGTTCAAGGACCGCCGCAAGGTGGAAAACGACGAGCAATACAGCGCGGAAGAAAAGGCCCAGCGCATGGCCGAAATCGACAAGAAGCTGGCCGCTCTGAATAAATAAATTTACTGCTGTCACACAGTACCCACGCTCATGTCTTCAACGGCTGCCTCCCCTCAATTACAAAGCTTGCTGAACCAGGCCTCTGCTTCTCGCAGTGGCTGGCGCACGCAACTGGGTTGGCTGGTAGTGCTGGCGGTGCTGGCATGGGCCTGGCAGGGTGCCGAAATGCGCCCGTTGGATTTGTGGAAAGACGCGGGCAACATGGGCACCTTTGCCCGTGACTTTTTCCCGCCCGATTTTCATGACTGGCGCATCTACCTGAAAGAGATGCTGGTCACCTTGCACATCGCGGTGTGGGGCACGGTGTTGGCCATTGTGGCTGCCGTGCCGCTAGGCTTACTGAGTGCGCACAACGTGGCGCCGGTGTGGGTCTATCAGCCCGTGCGCCGCATCATGGATGCGTGCCGCGCCATCAACGAGATGGTGTTTGCCATGCTGTTTATCGTGGCTGTGGGTCTGGGCCCGTTTGCCGGCGTGCTGGCGTTGTTCATTCATACCACCGGCACGCTGGCCAAGCTGTTTGCCGAAGCCGTGGAAGCGATTGATCCGCGTCCGGTGGAAGGCATACGCGCCACCGGTGCCCACAAGCTGGCCGAG
>CANFNO010000272.1 GCA_947447845.1 Burkholderiales bacterium
GAGGCAACAAGGTATTCGAGAAAACGATTGGGTTCGCGGTCTTCTTCGTCTAGTGAGAGCCAGGCGCTTGGAAAGGGGCAATCCTGTGCCCATTGGCTAACCAATGTCGATTTTCCGAACCCGGCCGCGGCGCACACCAGCGTCAGCTTGCGCGAAAGCCCCTCGTTCAGACGACTGGTAAGGTGCGGGCGCGAAATGTCATGTGTTAGCCGAGGCGGAGGGAAGAACTTGGTGGCCAAAAGGGCAGTTGACATTGGGAGCCTAAACAGGTGCGAATCAATGAAAACCATACCTAAGTACGGTTACAAAATTGTGGGCGATTCATAAACTCCCGCTATGAAAAACGCCCCCCGAATCGATTGGAAGATACCGCTGGTACTTGTTGTTTCCAGCGCAATTCCCTTGGCCGCTGGAGTCGCTCGCCTGGCGGGGCTTGTCGGCAATCCAGTGATCAGCTCCGAGAACGCCAGATTCGTTGCCGCACCCTTGGCTGTGATTGTGCACATTCTTAGCGTGAGCCTGTTTTCGATACTAGGCGCTTTGCAGTTTTCTTCCACCTTACGCCAACGCAACCCCCAATGGCACAGGGTCTCGGGACGCATCGTGGTTGCAAGCGGCGTCTGTGCTGCTCTGACGGGCTTATGGATGACGGTCATGTATCCCATCCCACTCGAATTGCAGGGAGGCCTGCTTTACGCGGTGCGCGTTTTCGTGAGCGTTGCAATGCTGCTTTCGATTTATCTGGCAGTGGCAGCTGTCACGGGAGGCGACATTTCCGCGCACCGGGCCTGGATGATTCGCGCCTTTGCACTGGGTCAAGGTGCTGGCATGCAGGTCGTGGTGCTTTTGCCCTGGATGCTTCTCATCGGTAAACCCAGCATGCTGCAGCGGGACTTGCTGATGAGCTTGGCGTGGCTGATCAATCTGCTTGTCGCAGAGATGGCAATCCAAAGTGGGTCGCCACGAAATTTGAATTTCTCTAGAGGAACCGCATGAATGAAATTCTCATTGCCACAGCAGCGGCAAGCATGCTGGATGCGTGCGGATTCATGACACCAACAAAACCCTGCTGAACCCTATCGCCCATCCTTTTTGTCCAACTACTTTTTCCACTTTTCATCATGAAACTTTTACCAATTTCTGGGTCTCCCATTGCCCGCGCTTTTCGGCTGCTAATTCTTGTGTCAGCGACTGGCCTGGCGGCCTGCTCGACCATGCAAGCCACCGATACCGGTTTCTTGAAAAATAGAAGCGAGATGACGACCTCGAAAGATGGCGGTACGGCCACCTACCGCTCTGCAACGCTCGTCGACCCACATCAGGTTCGGTCTATTTCGGTTGAATGGAACACGCCAATCGATACAGGGCTTCCAGAGAGCGAAAGAGCGCGCTTGATTTCCACGCTAAAGGCTGCCATTTCCAGGGAAGCCGAAGCACTGCCGCGAAGTGAAGGCGGACACCCGGTGGTTATCCGAGCCGTCATCACCCGAGTGGAGTCTGTGAATCCTGTGCTGAACGTCATTACGTCCGTGTTTTTGACCGTGCCGCTTGATCGTGGCGGTGCCGCCGTGGAAATTCAAGTGTTGGATGCACAGACGCTACAACCACTGGCAAGCATGGCGCATGCCTACTTCGTCCCAATCACTGAATTCAAAGCCAGGTTCTCGGCCCTGGCGCCCGCAGAATTGGCGTTGAATGCAGCTGCCATCGAACTGGCAAACATCCTGCGCAATAAAAGTTAGGTTTCTCAGCGCGGGACTGTTTGTGTCAGAGCTAGTGGGCTTCATGAAATCTCTTTTGCCAGCAAAGGTCGTTTTGTGAGAGCCCGGCTTCCAAGCGCCACTGCGAGGGCCAGAACTATCAAAGCTGTGGCAACGGCGAACGTCATTCTCATACCGGAGATAACAGTGTCTGCGCGCGCCGTAGTCGTGTCGGCCACTGCAGATCCCAGCGCGAAAACAGCCCCCATTGCCGATGCGCCGGTGATGAGTCCCAGGTTTCGCGACAAGCCGAGCAAGCCGGAAATGACACCGCGTTGGTCTGGCCGAATATCTGTCATGACGGCAGTATTGTTGGCCGCCTGGAACAGCGCATAGCCGGCGGTGATGACGGACAGTGGGCAGATATAGCCTGCCATCCCGAAGCGCGTCGGAAGCAGGGGTAGGACAACGGCTCCAAGTGCCATGGCGATCAGTCCGACAATGCCCATGCAATATGCGCCAAACCTGTCAACGAGGCGACCGGCGGGCGCTCCCGTCAGTGCGGCAACGATTGGGCCGGACGACATGACAAGTCCGACACCGGCCGCGTCGAGCCCAAGCGCGCCAGAGAGGTAGAACGGTCCGACCACCAGTGTTGCCATGACCACGGACGTAACCAGTGCGCTCATAACGAAGCCCGCGCTCAGTACCGGATTGCGAAACAGGGTCGGTTGGATTAAGGGGGAAGTTGCTCTGTTCTCGACGTATACAAACAAGCCGATCCCGAAGACCACTGCGAGCAACAGCGCAACGTTTGGCATCCCGAAATTTCCGCGTCCTAGCGTCATGGCAAGTGCATATGCAGCGAGAGTCAGCGCAAGCAGCATGGTACCCATCATGTCGAAACGGGTCCTGCTGACCTTGGGAGGCTGGATCGCTACGGGTAGACAGCGATATGCGAGGGCCAGGGTAAATAGACCCAGCGGCACGCTGACAAAAAAGATGGCTCGCCAATTGAATGCGGCGATCAAAAGTCCACCCATCGTCGGACCCAGGGCGGTGCCAATCGCTGACATGGTTCCGAGCAGTCCCATCGCACTACCGGTCTTTTCCTTTTGTACGGCCTCGCCCACCATCGCAATCGTGAGTGCCATCATGATGGCCGCGCCCAAGCCCTGCAGCACGCGCGCGGCGATCAACAACCATAGCGTTGGCGCGATGCCGCACAGTGCTGATGCCATCGTAAAGAGGGAGATGCCGATCAACATCAGACGGCGGCGGCCGATGACGTCGCCGAGGCGACCTACACTGACGATTACAGTGGTGATGGCCAGGAGGTAGGCCAACACGACCCACTGAACTTGTTGAAACGAGGCGTTGAAGGCCTGGGCCAAGGTGGGCAAGCCGACGTTGGCAATGCTGGTGCCCAGTGAAGACAGCAACATGGACAGCGACAGGCTGACAAGTGCCCAACGAACCTGCGGCGTTTCTTCCCGGTCGGTAACTATCTGTTTTGATTTTGCAATGATTGCCTTCATGTGGAGTCCTTCTTTTTTGCCCATGATTTGGGTATGAAGGAAGCGTAATTTTTTGAGAGCAATTGCGGAAGACGCAGCGATTGCACTTTATTTGTGCGTTTAACGCCATACCTGGAACAAGTTGCTATATGGTGGACCCATGTCAGTGCCCGACCTCAACTTGCTCGTAACCCTGGATGTGCTGCTCTCAGAGGGCAATGTGACGCGCGCCGCCAAGCGATTGGGTCTTAGCCCATCTGCCATGAGCCGGGCTCTGGCAAGGTTGAGAGAGACCACTGGCGATCCGCTCTTGGTGAGGGCTGGACGGGGTCTCGTACCAACGCCCAGAGCGCTTGAACTTCGCGAGCGAGTCAGTCAGTTGGTGCAAGATGCCCAGTCGGTGCTGCGCCCCGCAGAAATCCCTGAGCTCCAGTCATTGTTGCGAACATTTACGTTGCGAACCAGTGAGGGATTTGCAGAGAATTTCGGCCCCGAACTCATTGCGCGCACCACCTTAGAAGCTCCCGGCGTACGACTGCGTTTTGTGCAGAAACTAGACAAAGACAGCGCACCGCTACGTGAAGGAACTGTCGATCTGGAAACCGGGGTCGTTGCGAGCACGATGGGTCCCGAACTGCGTACACAGGCCCTTTTCAGGGATCGTTTTGTGGGTGTCGTGCGAATGGGCCACTCGCTGAGTGAAGGCGAGCTTAGTCCTGCGCGGTATGCGGCCGGTCGGCACATTGGTATCGCGCGCCAGGGCCTCGAAATGGGTCCCATTGATGACGCCATGAGCGCGCTGGGTTTGGAAAGAGATATCGCCACCATCGTCGGTGGATTTTCGACTGCGGTAGCGATGGCCCGTGCGTCAGATTTAGTCGCCAGCGTTCCGGAACGCCACACCGGGAATCTGCGCGCCGGAATGCATACCTTTGTGCTTCCCTTTGCTACACCAGAGTTCACCGTATCGCTGATTTGGCATCCCAGGTTTCATTCTGACCCGGCGCATCGATGGCTACGTGCAGTCGTTCTGGAAATATGTGCTTCGACGCCCTGACCGGGCTCAGCCACTTCAACCGTTAGACAAACCCCAGCCAGCCCAGCAGCCCACCCAGAGCCAACAGCCACAACAGGTGGATACGCGTGCGCCAGACCAGCACGGTAACCAGGCCGGTCAGCAACCAGAGTGGGGCGTTGTGACTGGCGTTAAGCTGAGCGTTCGACAGAATCCATCCGGTGGCGCCAAGCAGACCGATGACGATGGGCGCCATGCCGGCCTTGAAGGCGCGCACACCCAGGCGTTCGCGGTTTTGATGGCTCCATCGCGATGCGAGCAGGGTCAAAGTGGTGCTGGGTAGCAACATGCCCAGCATGCTGGTGGCAACCCCCAACAATCCCCAACCCCAACTGGACAGGGTTCCTGCTGTAGAGCCTGCAGAATTGATGCCTACGTTCCACCCCAGCAAGGGGATGAACAGCAGATTGGGGCCCGGTGCGGCCTGCGCCAATGCCATGCTGGCCCGGAACTGGTCGTCACTAATCCAGTGCTGCTGCTCCACCAGATAACGGTGCATATCGGGAGCGGTGGCGATAGCGCCGCCCACGGCCAGCAATGACAGCGACAAAAAGTGCCCCAGCATGTTCAGCCAGTCCCAAGCGCTCAGAACGATGCTCATGGGGTCGGCTCCGGCTTGGAGGCCCGGCGTTCGATTTGCAGCAATGCGCGATAGGCGCCAAGGCATGTCAGCCCTCCCAGGGAGAGCAGCACCCACACCAGGGGAATGCGCAGCAGGGCAATGGCGATGAAAGTGAGCGCGACCGCGAGCCAA
>CANFNO010000273.1 GCA_947447845.1 Burkholderiales bacterium
CACTGGTGAACATTCCCAACGCCGGTGTCGCCGTGCCGTTTTTGTCGCGTGCCGAGTTTGATGATGTGCTGGACATGCGCCTGTTGCTCGAAGGTGAGGCCGCCGAGCGTGGTGCCTTGCGCTTGGGCTCTTCCGATGCAGAAGCCCTTGCGCTGTTGTCAGGGCAAATGGATGCCGCGCTGAAGGCTGCCGATGCCAAGGCCTATCTGGCAGCGAATGAAGAGTTTCACCTCATCCTGTACCGCGCTGCCGGATCACCCACGCTGCTGGCGCTGATAGAAACCGTCTGGCTCAAGGTGGGGCCGCTTTCCAACAAGCTGTTTGAGCACACCGATGCGCTGCGGGTGCTCAACGATGCCCACGCTGATGTGCTGCAGGCCATCCATCGCCGCGACAGCGCAGCCGTGCGCCGGGGCATTGAGCGCGATCTGTTTGTCGCCGGGCAGTTTCTGCGCCTGGCTTGCCGCGGGCGCTAGCGCTCCGGCGCGTCGCTGTCTCAGATCTTTATGAGATCGTTATGAATTCGTGAAGATTTTCCGTAGTGCCGATGCTGCAATGGACTGCGCGCGGGCTTGGGGCCCGGGGCAGCCAAACCAAACTACGGAGAAATAACTATGACAATCAGTTCATCCACGCGTCTCGTTCCACTGAAGTTGCGCGCCCTCGCGTTGAGTGCATTGGCGGCAGCTACCTTGGTGGCCTGTGGCGGGGGCGGCAGCAATGAAGCGCACCTCTCACTCAATCTGAACGGTCTCGAAGACCTGGGTAGCAGCGCGGTTTATGAAGGCTGGCTGGTGACGGCTGCCGGACCGGTGTCGAGCGGACGCTTCAGCGTTGACGCCAAAGGCAAGCTGAGTCAGACCACGTTCAACGTGCCACGTGCGCAGGCCGATGCAGCCACCGCCTTTGTCCTGACCATAGAGCCCGCCGTAAACGACGTGCCCGCGCCAACGGACACCCACTTGCTGGCCGGGGATTTCAATACCGACAAAACCTCGGCTACGCTTTCCATGCAGCATGCAGCAGCCCTGGGCAACAATTTCAGCAGCGCCGCGGGTAGCTTCATTCTCGCCACACCCAGCACCGCCATCACCACCGATGAAAACCAGGGAATCTGGTGGCTGAAGGTCGTGAGCGGTGCGGCACAAGCTGGTTTGACCTTGCCTACCTTGCCCAAAGGCTGGGTATATGAGGGCTGGGCGGTGGTGAACGGGAAGGCGGTAAGTACCGGGCGCTTCACCTCAACGTCTATGGCCGATTCCGATGGCGCGGGCAGTACCGCAGGGCCCTTGCCCGGCCCTGCTTTTCCGGGGCAGGATTTCATCACGCCGCCCTTGGACTTGAGGGGGGGCACAGCAGTGATTTCAATTGAGCCACAACCGGACAACAGCCCCGCACCATTCACCTTGAAGCCGCTGGTTGCCACGATTGGCAGCGCGGTGGGCGGCGGCAACCCGCAGACCATGAGCAACAACACGGGCGCCGCCGGCCAAACCCTGGCGGGCACAGTAAGCCTGTCGCGCTGAGGCACGCAGACCCGTAGACGGCCAGGCAAGGTTCGGATCAGTGTTCAAACTATCATGGATGCCATGAGCACTGATCCCCAACGCCGCGTCTTGATCATTGAAGACGAGTCCGACGTTGCCAGACTGATCGCCCTGCATATGTGCGAGTTGCCTGCTGCTGCGCATATCGAAAGCGATGGGCGTGAGGGCTTGCGCGTGGCGCTGGAACAAGGGCCCTGGGATCTGCTGATACTGGACCTGAACCTGCCCAGCCTGGGCGGTCTGGAGGTCTGCCGCGCACTGCGCTTGAAGGGGGACGATGTGCCGATCCTGATGCTCACCGCGCGCGGCAGCGAGCTCGACCGGGTGCTGGGCCTGGAACTCGGTGCCGACGATTACCTGACCAAACCCTTTGGCGTGATGGAACTGCAGGCCCGCGTGCGTGCGCTGTGGCGTCGGGCTGCACTGCGCACGCCCGCGCACAGCGAGAGTCAGCCACCCGCGCCGCAGGTGTTGCAGGTTGCGGCCCTGCGTATCGACCGCGTGCAACGCAAAGCCTGGCTGGCGGCGCAGGAACTGACACTGACCCCGCGCGAGTTCAGCTTGTTGTGGCATTTCGCGAACCAGCCGGGTCGTGCCTTCAGCCGCAGCGATTTGCTGGCCGAGGTCTGGGGCTACGGGCACGACGGCTACGACCACACCGTTAATACCCATATCAACCGCTTGCGCAAAAAACTGGGCGATGGTTACATCGATACGGTCTGGGGCGTGGGCTACCGTCTTCAGGCGCCAGCGTGAAAGTCGCCCCGGTCAAAGAATCCATGCCCGGGGCAGCCTTGCCCTGGTGGCGGCGATTGCATGTGCGCATGGCGTTTTGGGTGGTGCTGAGTCTTGGGGCCATCAGCGTGGTGCTGTCGTTTTGGTTCGAGCATGCACTGGTGCGCGAACGCGACGCCCATGTGCAATGGCAAAGCCTGGGTCTGGCGAAGTACATAGCGCAGCGCCAGTCAGTGCCTTTCATGGACACGCAAGGGCATGTAAACCCCACGCAACTGGCCAATTCGGCCATGTACATCAGCATGATTCAACCTTCGCTGGAGGCCTATTTGCTTGATTCCCAGGGCCGCATCCTGCAGCACACGCTGGGCAATGAAAAGCCCCAGATGGAACGGGTCAACCTGCTCGCCATGGCGCCCCTGTTGCAGGAAGCGGCGCCGCAATTGCCGGTGTTTGGCGACGATCCGCGCAACCCCGGGATTCCCAACCTGGTGTCTATTGCGCCGCTGCCGGACAGCAAGAATCCGCAAGGCTATCTGTATGTGATTTTGAACGGGCAGCAGGGGCGGGTACACCAGCAACAGTCGGCCATAGAGCGGCAGCAGCAAGGTGTCTGGCAAGCGCTGGCGCTGGTGCTGGGCTTGGCCAGTGTGGCGATCATTGCCGTGCAGACCCGGGTCACACGGCGTCTGCGGGTGCTGGCGGGGGAATTGGCGCAGTTTCGGCCACCCGAAGCCGGTGCGCACGCGCAGACAGATTCGCCGCGCGACGAGATTGACGTGGTACGTCAAGCCGCCGAAACCCTGCAATTGCGCGTGAACCAACAGTTCAAGCGCTTGGAAGATGCCGAAAGTCTGCGTCGCGAGCTGGTTAGCAACGTGTCGCATGACCTGCACACGCCACTGACCAGCATCCAGGGCTATGTGGAGACCCTGTTGCTGCGCGGCGCCGATTTGCCGGCCGAAGTGCGGGAGCAGTATTTACGCACCTGTTTGCAGCACTGCCGCAGCCTGGCGCTGCGGGTGGCCGAGCTGTTTGAATTGTCCAAACTCGAATCCGGCCAGACCGTGCTGCAGGCCGAGCCGTTTTGCGTGGCCGAGTTGGTCAATGACCTGCTGCAAAAATACAGCATCGCGGCGCAGGCGCGCGGGGTGGTGCTGCAGTTGGCCGACAGCGCGGATCGCCAGGCGCAGGTGCTGGCCGACATTGGCCTGATTGAGCGGGTGCTGCAAAACCTGATTGACAACGCCTTGCGTCACACGCCGCCCGGCGGGCGCATCGAGCTCATGGTGAGCCCCGCAGGCAACGCGGTGCAGGTGCAGGTGTGCGACAACGGGCATGGCATTCCGGCCGCCGATTTGCCCTATATCTTTGAGCGCTATTGGAGCAAGACGGCGCCGAACGCAAGCGCCGTGCAAACCCGCAGTACTGGATTGGGCCTGGCCATTGCGCGCTGCATTCTGGAACTGCACGGCTGCCGGATCGAAGTGCAATCCACCCCGCAAACCGGCACCGCGTTTTGCTTTGGTTTGCCTGCTGCGTTGCAGAACTGAGTCGCCAGCCGGGCCGCTTATGCCCGGGCCGCCTGCGCCAGCCACTGCGCAAACACGCCCATTGCGCCCCCTGCAGCGTCCGAGCCTTGCGGGCGCACCAGGTAGTAGCCACGTTGGCTGGCCAGCGCCAGCGGATGCGCAATCACCAGTTCGCCACGCGCCAGCTCCGGCTCGATCAGCAGGCGCGGCACCAGCGCCAGGCCCAAGCCTTGTGCGGCCGCAGCCACGGTCATGGAAAACTGCTCGTAGCGCGGGCCTGCCAGCGCACGCGGCGCCTCCACTTGCGCTTGTGCAAACCACTGGCTCCAGGCGTCGGGGCGGGTGCTTTGCTGCAGCAAGGGCATGGTGGCCAGCGTCTCGGCCTTGAGGGTTTTGCGCTTGCCCAGCAGGCTTGGGTTGCAAACCACCACCACTTCTTCGTCCAGCAGGTGCAGGCTTTGCGTACCAGCCCAGCGCTGCAATTGCTCCGGCGTGCCTGCATAGATTGCGGCGTCGAGTGCGGTGTCGGCAAACAGAAAAGGCCGGGTGCGGGTGTCGATGTGCACGGTGATGCCGGGGTGCGCTTTGGCAAAGTCACCCAGACGCGGGATCAGCCACTGGGCGGCAAAGGTCGGCACGCTGGCCAGATGCACATCACCACCGGGGGCGGACGCACCCATGATGTCCAACGTGTCCTGCTCCATGGCGCCCAGACGCTGCGCCACGCGTGTTGCATAGTCCGCACCCACAGGCGTCAGCTCCATGCCGTGTCGCGTGCGTTTGAACAGCGCGGTGCCCAGGTATTCCTCCAGCGCAAGAATCTGGCGCGACACCGCGCTTTGTGTGAGCGAAAGTTCCACCGCCGCGCGCGTCAGGCTGCGGTGGCGGGCGGCTGCGTCAAAGCACAGTAGCGTATTGGAGGACGGGATCTTGCGGCGCATGGGTTTCTCCGGGGCGGTCAGCACAGGTTTGAGGCAGACTGCTTTGTACACCGGAATGTCCCCAGGTATTCACCAATCTCATACCTCGATGCAAAAGCATTGATTGCCGCGACGTCGGCGTGGCCCTAACATTGCCCCGTTCAAGCCCTTCTTCGGCTTGCTGGCTCAACCTGTTTCGAAAGACTTTCCCATGGCCCACGCAACTTTTAATTGGCAAGACCCTTTTCTGCTCGACGCCCAACTTACCGGAGAAGAGCGCATGGTGCGCGATGCCGCCGCCGCCTA
>CANFNO010000274.1 GCA_947447845.1 Burkholderiales bacterium
ACCGACTTCTTCACGGTAGCCCGGCACCTTGCCGCCGCTGCTGTTGCCTGCGGAATATTGGCCCCGGATAACGTCCTGTGTCAGCGACTCTTTGGTCCAGGGCTTGAGCGAGCGCAGCACCTTGAGCTTTTCATCGCGGATCGCGTCGGCATGCGAGTTGATAGGCGGCTCCATGGCGATGGCGCACAGGAGTTGCAGGGCATGGTTTTGCACCATGTCGCGCAGTGCACCGGTGTTCTCGTAAAACGCGCCACGGCTTTCCACACCGAGGTCTTCGGCAATGCTGATCTGGATGTTGGCGATGTGTTCGCGGCGCCACAGCGGCTCGAACAAGGCGTTGCCAAAGCGCAGCGCAAACAGGTTTTGCACCGCAGGTTTGCCCAGGTAATGGTCGATGCGGAAGACCTGCTTTTCCTCGAAGAATTGGCGCACCGTTTTGTTGATGGCGCGGTTCGAGGCCAGGTCATGGCCCAGGGGTTTTTCCAGCACCACGCGGGTCTTGGGCGTGTTCAATCCGGCCGCGCCCAACTGCTCGCAAACTGTGGTGAACAGCGCGGGTGCCGTGGCCACGTACATGACGACTGTGTCGGCGTTGCGATCGTTCAGGGTTTGGGCCAGGGTGATGTAGTCGTCCGGCTTGGATAAGTCCATGCGCACGAATTCCAGAATGGCCGCAAAACGCGCAAACTCTTCGGCGCTGGGGCGCTTGGACAAGTCCACGTTGTCAAAACGGGCCTTGATCAACTCGCGGTATTTCTCGTTGCCCAGATCGTCACGACCGACGCCGATAATGCGTCCACCCTCAGGTAAGGTGCCGTGGCGAAATGCCTGAAACAAAGCGGGCATGAGCTTGCGCCATGCGAGATCACCGGTTCCGCCAAACAGTACTAGATCAAAGCTCATGATTTGAAGTTACATAAATATCGACGTTGTAATGTAACTTTGTTTCATCGATAATTCAAGAGACTTTTTTAAACCTCATCTACATGAACCAACTCGACGCCCTCAAACAATGGACCACCGTGGTGGCCGACACCGGTGACTTCAAGCAACTAGACGCCTTCAAACCGCAGGATGCCACCACCAATCCATCGCTGATTCTCAAGGCAGTGCAGAAGCCGGAATACGCCCCATTGCTGCAAGAAGCGATGAACCAGTTTCGTGGCCGGCCTCTGGACGAAATCGTGGACCGTTTGCTGGTGCGTTTTGGCTGCGAAATTCTGTCCATCATCCCGGGTCGCGTGTCTACCGAAGTCGATGCGCGTCTGAGTTTTGACACCAATGCCACAGTGGCGCGCGGTGAGCGGCTGATTGAGTTGTACCAGGCGCAGGGCATTCACATCGACCGCGTGCTGATCAAGGTCGCCTCCACTTGGGAAGGCATTCAAGCGGCCGAGCAACTCGAGCGCAAAGGCATTCATACCAACTTGACCTTGCTGTTTTCCTTCAGCCAGGCGGTGGCCTGCGCGCAGGCCAAGGTGCAATTGATTTCACCTTTTGTGGGCCGCATCTACGACTGGTACAAAAAGTCCGCTGGCGCTACCTGGATTGAGACCGAACGGGCCGAGGCAAACGACCCTGGCGTGCAGTCGGTCAAGGCGATCTACAACTACTACAAGAAGTTCGGCATTGCCACCGAGGTAATGGGTGCCAGCTTTCGCAATGCGGGCCAGATCACCGCGCTGGCTGGCTGCGACCTGCTGACCATCAGCCCCGATCTGCTGGCCAGCTTGGCGGCCAGTGACGCACCGTTGACCCAGGCGCTGGATGCAAACCAGGCCAAGACCATGGACCTGCAGCATATGCACTACGACGAAGCAGGTTTCCGATTCGCCATGAATGAGGATGCCATGGCCACCGAAAAGCTGGCCGAAGGTATTCGCGCGTTCTGCGTGGATGCGGTAAAACTCGAAAAATTACTGTTAGGAGCATAAGGAACATGGCACGTACCCGATGTGATCGCACCCCCGTGTGGGCGCAACTGCAAACCGCTTTTGCGGCCACCGGACAGAACCTGGATTTGCGCGATGCGTTCGCGCAGGACACTTCCCGCTTTGAGCGCTTTAGCCAAAGCGCGCCTTATGTGTTTGCGGACTTGTCCAAGAACCTTCTGGACGCTGACACGGAATCGTTGTTGCTGGAACTGGCACGCCAAAGCGGTGTGGCTGAACACCGCGATGCGATGTTTTCCGGAGAGAAGATCAACAATACCGAAGGCCGGGAAGTCTGGCACGTGTTGCTGCGCACGCCGCCCCAGGCGAGTAACGACGGCAGCCACCGCGCGACCGAGTTGGCCAAAGTGCACGAGACCCTGAACGCCATGCTGACCTATGCCGAGAGCGTGCGCGCAGATCAGGCGATTACAGATGTGGTGAACATCGGCATTGGTGGCTCGGACCTGGGGCCGCAAATGGCGGTGCTGGCGCTGGACGCCTTTGCCAACAGCGGCAAGCGGGTGCACTTTGTGAGCAATGTGGATGGCCATGAACTGGCTGCCACCTTGAAAAAAGTAAAGGTCGAAAGCACGCTGTTCCTGATCGCCAGCAAGACTTTCACCACCATTGAGACCATGACCAACGCGCACTCCGCCAAGGCCTGGTTCGCGGCCCAGGGCGGTACTGACACGGCACGCCACTTTGCGGCACTGACGACCAATGTGGCGGCAGCCAATGCGTTTGGTATCACCACGACTTTTGGTTTTTGGGACTGGGTGGGCGGACGCTATTCCATGTGGTCGGCCATTGGCCTGCCCCTGGCGATTGCGATTGGCGCGCAGGGCTTTCGCGATTTTCTGGCCGGTGCCCACGCCATGGACGAGCACTTCCGCACAGCGCCACTGGAGCAAAACCTGCCGGTGCGCCTAGGGTTACTGGATGTCTGGTATCGCAATTTCCACGGCTTCACCAGCCGCAGCATTGCGCCGTATCACAGTGCGCTGCGTCGCCTGCCCGCGTATTTGCAGCAACTGGAAATGGAAAGCAACGGCAAGCGCGTGGATGGCGAAGGCGCGACGCTGCCTTTCGGCACCTCGCCCGTGCTGTGGGGCGAGTCCGGCACCAACGGCCAGCATGCCTACTTCCAGATGCTGCACCAGGGCACAGACGTGGTGCCGCTGGAGTTCGTCGCCGTGAAAACGCCGCGCCACAATTTGGCCGGCCACCATGCGCTGCTGCTGGCCAATGTGTTGGCGCAGGCCCAAGCGTTGATGGTGGGCAAGGTCGATTCGGGAGGACACAAACATTTCCCAGGCAACCGACCCAGTACTTTTTTGTTGGTGGACGACCTCACGCCTGCTTCTTTGGGTGCCTTGATTGCCTTGCAAGAGCACCGCGTGTTTGTGAGCGGCAGCCTGTGGGGCATCAACAGCTTTGATCAATGGGGCGTGGAGTTGGGCAAGGTGCTGGCCAAAAACATCGAGGCGCGTCTGTCCAATGGCGATGCCAGCGGACTGGATGGCTCGACTGCGGGCCTGCTGGCAAAACTCCGCGCCTGAGCATGGAACTGACGCTGCAACAGGCGCGTTGTCTGCAACTGGCAGCGCAGGGCCTGCTGCAGCCGTCCGCCCGGGCGGCCACACGCAGCGCGGTGCGTGCCTGCATCGAGCGCATGGGCCTGCTGCAAATCGACACCATTCACGTGGTGGCGCGCAGTCCGTATCTGGTGTTGTTCTCGCGCTTGGGAGCCTATCCGCAGACATGGCTGGACGAGGCGCTGGCCAAGGGCGAGGTGTTTGAAACCTGGGCCCATGAAGCCTGTTTTGCACCGATAAACGACTTGCAAGCGCACCGATTGTTTAACCGCGACGCGCGCAAACACTGGGGTCTGGAGTACGCCCAAAAGTCCCACACCAAGCAGCGCACCGAGTTGGACAAACTACTCGCGCATATCCGTGAAAACGGCCCGGTCAAGACCTCCGACTTTGAACGCACCGAAGGCAAGGCTTCACCCTGGTGGGGCTGGAAGGACGAGAAGCGCTGGCTGGAAGCCTTGTTTGCCACGGGTGAACTAATGGTGTCGCGGCGCGAGAAGTTTCAGCGCGTCTACGATTTGGCCGAACGCGTGGCGCCACAACTGGTTGAAAGTGTCGATGCACTGACCACCGGGCAAGTGCAGCAGTTGTTTATTGAAAAATCAGTGGCTGCACTGGGCGTTACGCAAGCGCGCTGGGTGCATGACTATTACCGCAGCAAACCACGTCTGAAAGATCAGGATCTGGACGCGCTGGTGGAGCAGGGCACTTTGCTACGCGTGCGTGTGGAAGGTTGGCAAGCGCCCGCCTACGTGCATGCGAGCCAGGCGCCCTTGCTGAAGAAGGCGCTTGCCGACAAGCTAGCTGCCGCGCACACCGCGCTGCTGTCGCCGTTTGACCCCATCGTTTGGGACCGCGAACGTGCGCTGGCCATGTTCAACTTTGATTACCGGTTGGAGTGCTACACGCCCGAAGCCAAACGCGTTCACGGCTACTTTGTCCTGCCCATCCTGTGCCGTGGCGAACTGATCGGTCGGCTCGATGCCAAGGCGCATCGCGCACAGGGTGTGTTCGAAGTCAAAGCCCTGCATGCGCAGATGGGCGCGGCCTGGACCGAGTCACAAATTGCTGATGTTGCGCAGGCCATTCAACGCTGCGCAAACTGGCACGCAACGCCCGATGTAAAAATCAACCAAACCCGGCCAACCAAACTGGCCGCGGCCCTCAAACGTGCACTGCGCGTTGCTCGCCTGGAAAGCTCTTAAAGATGAATGTGGTGTTTGATTTTGGAGCCGTGCTTTTCACCTGGCGCCCGATAGAAATAGTTACTGAAGCTTTTCCCAAGCATGCGGCCACGCCAACTGAGGCCCGGCATTTGGCCCATGCCATGTTCAGCCATGCAGACTGGCACGACTACGACCGGGGTCTGGTGGAGATGGAGGTCGTGGTGGATCGGCTTTCCACCCGTCTGGAACTGGACCACCAGGCAGTCCAGACCCTGGTGCACAACATTGGAGAGAGCTTGCTGCCCATGGATGAAACCATTGCGGTTTTGCAGTC
>CANFNO010000275.1 GCA_947447845.1 Burkholderiales bacterium
CTCCCAGTTGCGTGCCCAATCCGGCATGTCTTTGGCCGCCATGGGGCGGGCTATAAAGTAGCCCTGCCCTAGCTCACAACCCAGACGCAACAGGCTCTCACCGTCCTGCAGCAGTTCAATCCCTTCCGCAATGACTTGCCTCCCGAATGCCTGGGCCAGGCCCACTACGCCTTTGACGATGGCCAGGTCGTCCGAGTCGTGGGACATGTCACGCACGAAAGTCTGGTCGATCTTCAAGGTTTTGGCTGGCAGCGCTTTCAGGTATGACAGCGAGGAATAGCCGGTACCAAAATCATCCAGCGCAAATCCCACGCCCAGGCGACTGCAGTCCTCCATCAGCCCGGTCATGCGATGCAGATCCGACAGCGCCGTGGTCTCCAGTATTTCGAGTGTGAGACTGCTTGCCGGCACGCTCGGCACAGCCGACAGAAGGCTTTGCAAACGCAGCAAAAAATCCGGCTGCTGCAACTGCATGGTGCCCACGTTCACACTCACCGGCAAATCGAACCCAAGCGCAGACCATTGCGCCATCTGCTGCAACGCGGTGGCTATGACCCACTCACCCATCTCAACACTCAGCGCATGGTTCTCGATGGCCGGTAAAAACAGGCCAGGTGCCAGTAGCCCGCGCGTGACATGGTTCCACCGGATCAGGGCTTCGGCACCCACGACCACACCGGACTTCATGTTCACCTTGGGTTGGTAGTGAAGCACAAACTCGCGGTTCTTGAGCCCCAGGCGAATTTCATCGATGGTGCTGCTCAACGCCTTGACCGAAGCCTCTTTGATGGGGTCGTAAAACTGGATTTGGTTCTTGCCGTTTTGCTTGGCAGCGTACATGGCCTGATCGGCATGGCGTACCAGTTGGTCAATGTCGCCATCGTCTTGCGGATAGACGCTCACCCCCAGGCTGGCCGACACACTGAGCGCCAAATCACCCACGTGGACTGTGGTGGAGGCCGCATCCAGCAAGCGCTGCAGCACTGGGATGCAGTCCTCAGGTTGCTCCAGGTCGGCAACGAAAGCGACGAATTCGTCTCCACCAAAGCGGGCAATCGAGTCGCCTGCCCGCAAAGCATCGCGCAAGGCGTGGGCAACGCCCACCAGCATCTGATCACCCGTCTCATGTCCAAAGCGGTCGTTGATGGGTTTGAATCCATCCAGATCCAGATACACGATGGCCAGCGAGCGGTCCCGACGCTGCGCCTGCGCCTTGGCCTGTGACAGCCGGTCCGACAGCATGACGCGGTTGGGCAAGCCGGTCAGCGGATCAAAGTAGGCGATGTGCTCCAGCTGACGCTGGTAATCCTTGATGGGCGTAATGTCCGAAAAAAAGCAGGCGTAATGAAGGCTGCTGTCGCCCTGGCCTTTGGCTTCGCTAATGGTGCACAGGTTGGCATACAAGGTGCCGTTTTTGCGTTGCTTCCAAACCTCTCCATGCCAGTGGCCGGACGCCTGCACGTTGCTCCAGATCTGCTCCATGAACTCGGCGCGCCCCTGCACCGGCTGCATAAAGCCCAAGCTCTGGTCGATCGCCTCGGCACGGGAATAGCCGGTGATGCGACAAAACGTTTCGTTAACGTCGGTGATGGTCCCTTGCGCGTCGGCGATGACGATGGCTTCGCGCGCGTTGCTAAACACACTGGCGGCCAGCAGCAAGCGGGCTTCGTTTTCGCGCAACTGGTCAGACTGGCGTTTGAGCACAATCTGTGTCCGTACCCGCGCCTGCAGCACGATCGGATTGAGCGGCTTGGCAATAAAGTCCACCGCCCCCAGGCTCAAGGCATGGGCTTCTTCATCCGGCCCATGATTGGCGGTAACAAAGATCACCGGAATATGCCGGGTAACCACATCGCCCATCAGTCTTGTGCAGACCTCGTAACCGCCCATATCCGGCATCATCACATCCAGCAGGATGAGATCGGGCAGCTGAGTGCGGCAGAGTTCCAACGCATCGGGCCCATTGAGCGCCGAAAGCACGCGGTATTGGCTACCCAGGAATTGCTTTACCAGCGCGATGTTGAGCGGTTGGTCGTCGACGACCAAAACACAGGCGCGCGCTTCGTCACTATTCGATACCAAGTCCTGTATGCCCGCTACAAGGACAGCATGGTTCATGAGGGGTCAGGGTTCGCTGAATTTGGAAATTTCCGGCCAAAACACCATAGGGACGTCCAAATTTTCCGCATAGTCCCCGTCAAGTTTCTGAATCAGAAAACTGAACTCTGCCCATTCGGACAACGACTTCAAGCCTTGTTTAGTTTCACTACTTGGATCAACCACGTTTGGCTTGGGTTCGGCGCCTGGCACTTTGTTTTCTTCACTGTCAATCATTGATCTATCACTCGTTACGCAGCACTGCAGGCGCCTGCAGAGCCAATTGCAAATGGACGCGCTCCAACGACGTCCGCAAAAATTGTTAACAGGTCCCTATTTTTTGGAACTCAACAAAGTGCAATTGGAAGGCACAGAGCCACAAGCGTCAAACAGCCAAAAAAAATGAAAGATTGCTTTCATTTTTATCAACCCACGACTTTGTAGTTGATATAAAAAGCTAGTCCGGACCGGATTCCCACAGCGTGGCTGCAATCTTTTGTAGCCGGGCAAAGTCAACCGGCTTGCCCATCACTTCCACGCGTGCGGGCAGGCCACCGTGGGCATCAATTTCCGGCACGGGCAAGCCAGAGATCACCACGATACCCATATGCTTGAAGCGCTCGATTTCGCACAGCCCCCGCACCACGTTAAAGCCATTGACGCCTGGCAGGCGCAGGTCGCAGATTAAAAGGCGGGGACGCACTTCGCCCACCAACACCAGGCCTTCATAACCATTGGGTGCCACATAGGGTGTGGTGCCAAAAGGCCACGAAGCCATGTGTATTTTGTAGAGCTGGATCAGGTGGATGTCGTCTTCCACAATCAGGACCGGCATCACATAAGGTGCTTGCGCAAGCTCTGCCTTCTGACGTTGCGACTCCAGCACCTCCATCACAGAGTCATGCAGGATGCGCCGGTGCCCACCTTCGGTCTTCCAACTCTTGAGAAGTCCGCGTTCAACCCATTGCTGCGCGGTTGGCACGGACACGCCGAGCAGCGCCGCTGCTTCGCGGGTGGTGAGATAGTTGGAGGTGCTCATGACTCCACCCGTGACGGAAATTCCCGTTGCATCAGACATCGCCTTTCTTATTGTTTGTAAGTATCGGATATCTGCAGAGCTCAATCCACCAAACTGATGCATATAAGCACTCACCATGAGCACTGCGTCATACAAATCACGGAACAACCCATGCTTTTCGTGGGAATACCGCACCGGGGTATCCACACAATCCATGCAGGACACAGAATCGGTTACATCCTGTCTCCCTGCGCACCATGGCGGTGCGGCATCTGAGTCTTAAATTGAGAAACATCCATGAGTGAATTGCAATGTCTGATCTATGTCTCTACGGCAGCAAACGCAATGGGGCCGCGAGAACTGTCCGGCATTCTGGAAAAGTCGACAACGATGAATCGCCAGGACGATGTTCATGGCATGTTGCTGTTGTCCGAAGGCAGTTTCATGCAGTGCATCGAAGGCGAGGTGGCCGGCGTTGAACGCACCTTTGCCCGTATCTCTGCGTCGCGATTGCACCACCGCGTGATTGAAATGTTCAGAAGCCCGGTTACCCAGCGGCGGTTCAGCGACTGGCACTGGGCGTTTCAAATGGGCTCACTGCGAGAGTATGCCAACCCCGCCATAGAAGAGTTCCTCGAAGCCCCCAGGCAAGATTTGCCCGTGGTCTGGAATAAGCGTGCTTTGGAGCAAAAGATCCTGCGCGAGTTCTGGGACACCACAGTCAATGCCAGTCGAATCTGGTAGAAGCTACGATAAATATCAAGCCAGGGAGAAAACCACAATGACAGCGTCGAAACTTCCACCGGAATTGCGACGGAAGCTTCCCAGCCCCCATGGCGTTGCCATCGCCATCCTCGAAGCCAGCCAAAACGAAAGCACGGGCATTTCAGAATTTGCGGAACTGGTGGCCAATGATCCTGCCCTCTCGGGTCGACTACTCCAACTTGCCAACTCCAGCGCCATGGGTGTAGCCGTCGGCTCTATCCAACAGGCGGTCGGGCGCCTTGGCATGGACGCTGTAAAAAATCTGGCCCTGGGCTTCTCGGTCATTGATCAGCACAGCAGCGGTCGCTGCGTCAACTTTCCCTACAAGAAATTCTGGAGCGAGTCCCTTTTGATGGGGCATCTGATGCGCGAGCTAGCCACAGCCGCCAACCTGGGTTCGGCCGATGAACTGTTCACCTGCGGCCTGCTCGCGCGCATCGGTTGCCTGGGCCTTGCCACTGCTTATCCGGTCGAGTATTCGGCCGTGCTCGATACGCCACTTTCGGATGAGCAATTGCTCGCCCGGGAAATAGCAACCTTCGGGCTTCACCATCTGGATGTCAGTGCCGCGCTGTTGCGCGAATGGGGGTTTGCGGAACCGCTCATTACGCCGGTGCTGCTGCATGAATCGCCACTTGGATATACCGCGATCAGCGTGCCCGCCATGGCGCTGATTGCGCGGGCCTTTCGCGTAGCATACGCAGTGGCGAAACTGGCCTGCACTCCCGGCACCACGGACCTTCAGAACTCGACCGAGTTGCAGGACTTTGCTATGGCCTTATCCATACCGCAGAGCGCACTGGAAGTGTTGCTACAAAACGCATTGACCCAGTCGATGGCATGGGCCGCAATACTGCAGATCTACCTGCTGGACTTTTCCACCCTGATTCACCAGACCACACCCGATGCACAGCCTGCCGGCAACAAAATGCCGTCATCGACCCAACTGCGCATCCTGATCGTGGAAGACGATCCGATTGTCCGCACCCTGCTGGAGACTTGGCTCAAGATCGAGGTGGGCCACAGCCTGATGTCTGCCGCCAATGGCGCTGTGGCGCTGGAGTTGGCTCAGAGCTTCATGCCCCAAATCATCATCACCGACTGGCGCATGCCGGTCATGAACGGGCTGGACTTGTGCAAAACA
>CANFNO010000276.1 GCA_947447845.1 Burkholderiales bacterium
AGGTCGGCGACATCTGGCCGTTTTCGATTTTGGAGAGTGTCGAGCGCGCCAGGCCAGTGGCCTTTGCAGCGCTCTCCAGCGTCCAGCCCTTCTGGCTGCGCAGGCCGCGTATGCGGGGTCCCAGTTCAGACATCGAACTTCACGCCCTGTGCCAAGGGCAGTTGATTGGAGTAGTTGACGGTGTTGGTGGCGCGGCGCATGTAGGCGCGCCAGGCGTCCGACCCGGATTCGCGGCCGCCGCCGGTTTCTTTTTCGCCACCAAAGGCGCCGCCAATCTCGGCGCCGGAGGTGCCGATGTTGACGTTGGCAATGCCGCAGTCCGAGCCACCCGTGGAGAGGAATGTTTCCGCCTCGCGCAGGTTCAGGGTGAAGATGGCGGAGGACAAGCCCTGTGGCACGCCGTTCTGCAGGGCAATGGCTTCGTCCAGCGTGTTGTAGGACAGCACGTAGAGGATGGGCGCAAAGGTTTCATGGCACACCACTGCGGTTTGTGCCGGCATTTCGACAATCGATGGCGTGACGTAATAGGCGTTGGGGAACTGGTCGGACAGCACCCGCTCACCACCAAACACGGTGCCACCTTCTGCGCGGGCCTGTTGCAGTGCGGCCTGCATGCCGTCGAAACTGCCTTGATCGATTAGCGGGCCAACCAGTGTGCCGCTGGCCAGCGGAGTGCCAATCGGCAGGGCGGCATAGGCCTTCTTCAGTTGCGCCACCAGTTGGGCACGCACACTCTCGTGCACGATCAGACGGCGGGTTGACGTGCAGCGCTGACCGGCAGTGCCCACCGCTGCAAACAAAATGCCGCGCACCGCCATATCCAAGTCTGCAGACGGTGCAACCACGACCGCGTTGTTGCCGCCCAACTCCAGCAGGCTGCGGCCAAAACGTTGCGCCACGCGGGGGCCCACTTCGCGCCCCATGCGGGTGCTGCCGGTGGCCGACACCAGGGCTACGCGCGAGTCGTCCACCAGCGTCTGGCCGACTTCGCGCGTGCCGATGATGACTTGCGAAAGATGCGCTGGTGCCTTGCCACCATTGGCGGCAAAGCGCTTGAGTGCGCGCTCAAAAAGGGCCTGGCTGGCGAGAGCGGTGAGCGGGGTTTTTTCCGACGGCTTCCAGACCACGGCATCGCCACAGACAATGGCCAGCGCCGTGTTCCAGGACCACACCGCTACTGGAAAATTGAAGGCGCTGATGACGCCGACCACACCCAGCGGATGCCAGGTTTCCATCATGCGGTGGCCGGGGCGCTCGCTGGCAATCGTCAGTCCGTATTGCTGGCGCGACAGGCCCACGGCAAAGTCGCAGATGTCAATCATCTCTTGCACTTCGCCCAGGCCTTCGGACAAGATCTTGCCGGCTTCCAGCGTGACCAACTGGCCCAACGCGGTCTTGGCAGCGCGAAGTTCTTCGCCCAGCAAACGAATCAGTTCACCGCGCGCGGGTGCGGGCACCTGGCGCCACTCCAAAAATGCGGCCTGGGCCTGGGTAATTTTTTGTGTGACCGTGGCTGGCGTGTCGGGCGTCAGGCTGGCCAGCAATGTGCCGTCAACGGGAGAGCGCACAGTCAGGCTGCCGCCACTCAGCTGGGAGGCGTCCACGCCCAGGGTTTGTAGCAGGGCGGGTAACAAGGTGTTGGCTTCAGGCATGCGAGAGGCTCCGTTTAAGGTCGTTTGCGAAAAAGTTTTCTTATTATCCACAAATGTTTCCGATAGTGTATATTTTCCTGAAATTGAGCAAAGATTGGCCGTAAATGCAAATTGCAGATGTTTTGATTGTGGGTGGAGCCGCCGTGGGCAGCGCGGCCGCCTTTTTTCTGGCGTCGCAACCCGATTTCAAGGGCAAAGTGCTGGTGCTGGAACAGGATTTTTCCTATGAGAAATGCGCCACCGCCCTGTCGGCGGCCTCGATTCGTCACCAGTTTTCCACACCTGAAAACATCCGGCTCTCGCAGTTCGGCAGCTATTTCCTGAAGCACATTGCCGATTACCTGGCGGTGGACGGTGAGGTGCCTGAGGTGAGCTTTCACGAGCGCGGCTACCTGTTCTTGGCTACCGAGGCAGGTCGCAACATCCTGCAGTCCAACCACCGGATCCAGCGGTCAGAAAACGTCGATGTGGACCTGCTCACCCCGCAGAAACTAAAAGCTCGCTATGACTGGATGCAGGTAGACGACCTGGCAGCCGGATCGCTGGGCAACGCGGGCGAAGGCTGGTTGGACGCCTACGGGCTGATGCGCGGCCTGCGCCGCAAGGCGATATCTCTGGGCGTGGAATACCGGCAGGCCCGGGTGCTCTCGCTCAACCGCGAAGGCCACAAAATCGTGTCAGCCACGCTGTCGGATGGCAGCACGGTGGCGTGCGGCACGGTCATCAACACGGCAGGTACCGGCGCCACAGCCCTGGCCAAAACGGCGGGCATTGTGCTGCCGGTGGAGGCGCGCAAACGCAGCATCTTCTACTTCACCAGCAGCGCTAAAGTGCCGGGCTGCCCGATGGTTATTGACCCGACCGGCGCCTACTTTCGCCCTGAGGGCGAGGGCTTTATCTGCGGTGTGTCGCCTAGCCCGGAGGACGACCCGGAGTGCTATGACTTCGAAGTGCAGCACCAACTGTTTGACGACGTGCTGTGGCCCACCCTGGCGGCCCGTGTGCCGGGCTTTGAAGCCCTGCGTGTGCAACGCAGTTGGGCCGGGCACTACGATATGAATGTGCTGGATCACAACCTCATTTTGGGTGCCCACCCTGAGGTGGAAAATCTGCTCTTTGCCAACGGTTTTAGCGGCCACGGCATGCAGCAGTCACCCGCCGTGGGGCGGGCTTTGTCGGAGCTGGTGGCCTATGGTGGTTTTCGCACCCTGGACCTGAAGGCTTTTGGGTGGGATCGGGTGCTCAAAAACCAACCGCTGTTTGAAATCAATATTGTTTAAGGAAACCCTGTGAAGTCCAATAAGCTGAACGGTGGCCAGTTGCTGGTGCAAGAACTGCTAACCCATGGCGTGGAGCACGTCTTCTGTGTGCCTGGCGAGAGCTTTCTGGCGGTGCTGGATGCCTTGCATGACGCGCCGCATATTGCAGTGACGGTGTGTAGACAGGAGGGCGGCACCGCCATGATGGCCGAGGCCCAGGGCAAGCTGACCGGGCGCCCCGGCATTTGCATGGTGACGCGCGGCCCTGGGGCGACCAATGCCTCAGCCGGCATCCACATCGCCATGCAGGACTCCACGCCGCTAATCATGTTTGTCGGGCAGATCGAGCGCGGCATGCGCGAACGCGAGGCCTTTCAGGAGGTGGACTATCGCGCTGTTTTCGGCAAGCTGGCCAAGTGGGTGACCGAGATTGACGACGTGGCGCGCATCCCCGAGTTGGTCTCGCGCGCCTTCCACATTGCCACCTCCGGTCGGCCGGGGCCTGTGGTGATCGCGTTGCCGGAGGACATGCTCACCGATTGGATGGAATTGCCAACCGCTGCCCCAGCCCCTGCCATGGTCCAAGCAGCACCCAATGGTCCGCGTCAGACGGCCCACTACCGCACAGTGGAGGCCAGCCCCGGCCGCGCACAGTTGGCTGAATTTGCAGAACGGCTGGCCCAGGCACAGCGGCCCATGGTGATCTTGGGCGGTAGCCGTTGGAGCGCTGAGGCTTGCCAACAGGTGGCAGACTTTGCGAGTGCGTGGCAACTGCCGGTGGCCTGTTCCTTTCGCCGCCAGATGCTGTTTAACGGCGTGCACGCCAGCTATGTGGGCGATGTCGGTCTGGGCATCAACCCCAAGCTGCAAGTGCGCCTGAAAGACGCCGACCTGATCGTGCTGCTGGGCGGGCGCCTGTCGGAAGTGCCTTCGCAAAGCTACACCCTGCTGGGCATTCCGGTACCGCAACAAACGCTGATTCATGTGTTCGCAGACCCCGATGAAATCAACCACGTCTACCAGGCCGATTTGGGCGTTGTCGCGTCGCCCATCGGCTTTGCACAGGAACTCGCCATGCTGACGGCACCCGTGGCACCCGTCTGGGCCGAAGCCACACAGGCCGCCCATGCGGACTACTTGGCCTGGAGCGAACCTGCGGGCCGCAGCAACCCCGGCGCTTTGCAAATGGGGCCTGTCATGCAACACCTGATTGCCACGCTGCCACAGGACGCCATTCTGTGCAACGGTGCGGGTAACTTCAGCATTTGGCTGCACCGCTTCTGGCGTTTTCAAGGCTACGGCACGCAACTCGCACCGACCAGCGGCAGCATGGGCTATGGCCTGCCAGCAGCCGTGGGGGCCAAGCGCCTGCTTCCCGATCGCACGGTGGTTTGCTTCACCGGGGATGGCGATTTCATGATGCACGGCCAGGAGTTGGCCACCGCTGTGCAATACAACTTGCCCATCGTCATCATCCTGTTGGACAACGGCATGTTTGGGACCATCCGCATGCACCAGGAACGCAATTACCCGGCGCGCGTGTTTGCCACCGAGCTGAAAAATCCCGACTTTTGCGCCCTGGCCTTTGCCTATGGCGCGCATGGCGAGCGGGTGCAGCGCACCGACGAATTTGCCCCTGCGTTGGCGCGTGCCCTGCAGAGCGGCAAGCCCGCGGTGATTCATTGCCTGATCGATCCGCAGGCCATCACCCCGGCCACTACACTGGACAATTTGCGTGCCCAGGGATTGGCCGCAGCAGCAAACAAGGTACAAACATGAGCGACGATATTTCTCAACGGTCCGACTTTCTGGTTATTGGCGGCGGCATTGCCGGAGCCTCTGTGGCTTACTTTCTGGCGCCTTATGGTCGCGTCACCGTGTTGGAGCGCGAGGCCCAGCCGGGCTATCACAGCACCGGGCGCTCAGCCGCCTTGTTTGACGAGAGCTATGGCTCACCGCAAGTGAACGCGCTGACGCGTGCCAGCCGTGCATTTTTCGAGGCCCCACCCGCCGGGTTTTGCGAGGTGCCTTTGCTGTCGCCACGCGGCGCCCTGACGGTTGCCGAGCCGGGGCAGGAAGCCGCGTTGCAGGACTACTGGAGCCA
>CANFNO010000277.1 GCA_947447845.1 Burkholderiales bacterium
AAAGCCATCCCGAACGGCGCAAACCCTCATTCCCGACTTGAACATCGTGCTCGACCCAGGCCCCAATTTTCAGGTGCAGGGCCACGGCTTGAAGACGCGACTGACCGGGCTTTTGACACTGCAGGCCGAGGGTCGCGATGTACCGCCAAGGCTGACGGGCGAGTTGCATACGGTAAGCGGCACTTACCGCGCTTACGGCCAAAGCCTGCGCATCGAAGACGGCACCTTGCGCTTTGCCGGGGTCTATGACAACCCCACATTGGACATCCGCGCTGTGCGGCCCAATTTGTCGCAAGTGGTGGGGGTTGAGGTGAGTGGTACGGCGCAGTTCCCCGTAATCCGCCTGTACTCCGAGCCCGACCTGCCGGAAGCTGAGAAATTGTCCTGGTTGGTGCTGGGGCGCTCCAGCGCCAATGGCGGTGCCGAAACAGCCCTGCTGCAGCAGGCTGCACTGGCATTGCTGGCCGGACGCGGCGTTGCGCCAACTGAGGGCATCGGCAAAGCCTTCGGGCTAGACGAGGTGTCGTTGGGCCAGATCGCCACCACCAATTTGGACGGGACAACCGGCAGCGAGGCCACGGTGCGTCTGGGCAAGCGCATTTCGCGTGATTTTTACGTCGCTTATGAGCGCGGCCTGGCAGGCACGCTTGGCACTTTTTATGTGTTTTATGACCTCTCGCGCCGCTTTACGCTGCGGGGCGAGTCGGGCATTCAGAATGCAGTGGACTTGATCTTTACCACCCGCTACGACTAGGTTCACGGACTTGGTGGAAAATGCAAGCATGTCCAGTCTCGGCCAGCCATGGCCAGCCACAACCGAAACGAATCCGGATGATCACCTTTCTCTTTGAAAATTTTGACTACGCCCCGCGACGGGTCATGGGCCTCTTGGCTTTGGTCTGCGCCAGCATGCTGGCCTTTGGTATGTATTTGCAGCATGTGGTGGGCCTGGAGCCTTGCCCCATGTGCATCGTGCAGCGTTATGCCGACATGTTTGTGCTGTTTTTTGCGATTCTTGCAGCAGCCGTGTCCAAGCGCGCCGTGATGCTTGGGTCGACATTTTTACTGCTCGTTTCTGCAGGTTTTGGTGCTTTTGTGGCAGCGCGCCAGAGCTTTTTGCAGTGGTACCCGCCCGAGGTGGTTTCCTGCGGGCGTGACTTCTACGGAATGATCGAAAACTTCCCGCTGCAGCGCGCCTTGCCGATGATCTTCAAAGGTAGCGGTGATTGCTCCAAGGTGGACTGGACGTTTCTGGGTGGCTCGATTGCAAATTGGTCGTTCGTCTGGTTTTGTTTTGCGGCGCTGGTGGCATTGACTCTGCTGGTGCGCCAGGCCAAAAGATAGGCCCCCACGCTTGTCGCTGCGCCTACTGCGCTGCCTCCCGAGGGGGCGCGTTTAGCCTTGGGGCGGCCCGGCGGCGAAACTAAGGCGCTTCCATGATCAGGCGAATGCCGACCAGCGTGTAGCGTGTCTGCGGCGAGTTCCAGTTGCGGTAGCTGGAGCGTGCATAAAGGCTCCAGGTGTGCCAGGAGCCACCCCGGCGCACATAGACATCGCCATCTTCCGGTCCCTTGGGGTCATCGACTGGTGACTTGGCGTAATAGTCTTCTGCATGCCAGTCTTGCGTCCATTCCCAGGCGTTTCCATGCATGTCATACAAGCCAAAGGCATTGGGCGCAAAGCTGGCAACAGGTGCAGTGAACGCAAAGCCATCATTGCCGGGCAGGGCGTTGGCTGCGAACTGTGGCCACTGCGGTTTGGACGCTTCATCAAATGTATTGGCCACTTTCAGCAGGCATCGCGGATCGTCCCCGCAGTGGTAACGCGTGGTGGTGCCAGCGCGCGCAGCATATTCCCACTGGGCTTCGGTCGGCAGGCGGTAGGTGCGCCCTTCCTGTTTGCTCAGCCACGCAACCAGTGCCTGCGCGTCACCCCAAGTCACGTTGACCACCGGATGCGCGTCGCTCTGGGCAAAGCCAGGGTTTAGCCAGCTATAACGCACATCTCGGCCTTCAAAGGCATCGCCGCGTTTGCTTTTGGAGGCGTCGTATTGTGCGTTGTAGCCATAGCCGCCGGTGCCATCGGCAATAGATTCAGGCACGTAACCCGATCGCTGGACAAACTGACGAAACTGACCGACCGTCACTTCAGTAGCGCCCATGAAGAAGGGGCGGGTGATTCGCACCTTGTGCAAGGGCGCCTCGTCAAACAGGTTTTCAAGGCGGTACTTTTCCGCCAGCGGATAGGCTTTTTGCAGCGATTCAATCGATTCCTCGCTGCCCATCATGAATTCACCAGCGGGAATGCGCAGCATGTGCATGCCTAGAGAGTTTGTGATCTCAGTCGGCAAACCGCCAGTCCCGCCACTGCCTGAAGCACAAGCGCTCAAAACCAGCGGGAGCACAAAGGCGAAAGGGGTGTGGCGCATGGTCAGAGCTTCTTGACGAGAACCTGGCTCTTGCGGTCCCAGTTGTACTTGCGCTTTCGCGCCTCGGGCAGCCACTCAGGGTCTACCTGCACAAAGCCGCGTTTGATGAACCAGTGCATGGTGCGCGTGGTCAGCACGAAGATGCTATCCAATCCGGCCGCTTTGGCACGTTGCTCCACGCGTTTCAACACGCGCTCGCCATCGCCCTGACCCTGAACATCGGGAGACACCGTTAGCGCCGCCATTTCGGCAGTTTTGGCTTCCGGGTAGGGGTAGAGCGCTGCGCAGGCAAAGATCACGCCGTCGTGTTCGATGATGGTGTAGTTTCCGACATCGCGCTCGATCTCGGTGCGGCTGCGTTTGACCAAAGTGCCATCCTTCTCGAACGGTTCGATCAGTTGCAGAATGCCGCCGACATCGTCCACTCCCGCCTCGCGCAGGCTCTCCAGTTTTTCGTCCACCACCATGGTGCCAATGCCATCGTGGACATAGACTTCCAGCAGGATCGCACCATCCACCGAGTACGGAATGATGTGGCTGCGTTCCACACCGCTCTTGCAAGCCTTGACGCAGTGCTGCAAGTAAAAGGCCACATCGGTCGGTTGGTTTGCTGTTGGCAATTCTTGAAGAAGCCGTTCGGCTGCCGCCAGCGGCAACTCCGTGTCGATCGGGTTATCTTCACCTGCGGGCTCGGTCGGGTGCATGCGGATACCCGGCACCTCGGTCAGAAAGATCAGCTTGTCGGCCTGCAGCGCGGTGGCCACCGAGGTTGCCACCTCTTCCATGGCCAGGTTAAAGGCGTCGCCAGTGGGTGAAAAACCAAAGGGCGAGAGCAAAACCATCGCACCCATGTCCAGCGTTTTGATGATGCCAGCCGTGTCCACCTTGCGCACCACGCCGCTATGCTGGAAGTCCACCCCGTCCACGATGCCCACCGGGCGCGCGGTGATGAAGTTGCCGGAAATAACGCGCACCGTAGAGTCCGCCATGGGCGTGTTGGGCAGGCCCTGGCTAAAGGCCGCTTCGATCTCGTAACGCAACTGCCCTGCAGCCTCTTGGGCGCAATCCAGCGCGAGTTCGTCCGTCACCCGGATGCCGTGCGAGTACTTGGCTTCAATGCCTTTGGCCTTGAGCTGCTCCGCCACCTGAGGTCGGAAACCATGCACCAGCACGATCTTCACACCCATGCTTTGAATCATGGCCAGGTCCTGCGCCAGGCTGGGCAGCTTGCCCGCTGCAATCGCCTCGCCGGCAATACCCACCACAAAAGTCTGGTTGCGGAACTTGTGGATGTAGGGTGCCACGGAGCGGAACCAGGGCACGAAGGTGAAGTTAAAGACGGAGGTCATGGGCAAGGTGGGGGATGCAAAGTATTTAGGGTGGCTAGGCGCTAATGTACTGAAGGCTTAAGCAGTAACAGCTGCTTTGCAGGCAGCAGGCGCATAAAGTCCCGGTCAAATGTGACCAGCGTTTCCTGGCGCTGCAACACGCTGGCTGCAATCCAGGCGTCTGGTACGTCGTTATCGCTCAAGTCCAATTCCAGGCACAGTTTCTTCAATGCCGCCCATTCGTCTTGCATTGCCAGCATCGAAACACCGGGACGTTGCAGCAGT
This sequence comes from Burkholderiales bacterium, assembly GCA_947447845.1. The sequence goes on from CANFNO010000277.1 coordinate 4,042, forward strand.
GCATCGACATAGGCGATGGCGCTGGCCATGGGGGTTGGCTCGGCAAACACCTTGCGGTGCGTAACTAAACGCAAAAAACTGGCGACCACCGTCCCCAGAAGACCCAATGGCACACCGGTGCGCGCACTTTCCATGGCCCCCAGCAACCACGCCTGCGCGACGCCGTGGTGCGGATGATCAGCCCGTGACGCAGCCACCAATACGTTGACGTCGGGCGTCAAACGCCACCCCTGCGGGTGTCATCCAGGTCATCGGCCGCCTGCAGCATGGATTTGTTGCTGCTGGGGTCTATGCCCTGCTGCAGCCCCGTGCTGCCCTTGAAAACAGGAAGTTCCGGAAGGGCCGATTCACTCGTGCTGTCCACTTTGGCATATTGCGCCAAAAATTCGCGTACCTTGGCACTAACAGAAGTGCCTTCTTCGATGGCACGGATACGCGCCTTGCGGACGATGGCATCGTCCAATGAGATTGTCAGATTGGTCATCTTTTACTCCACGAGAACATGTGAATGAGTGTAGCACGTGAAAGCGTGTCATGGGATAATCGCCGGGTGAACGCACCCCTTTCCCCATCCCCTGCCGTCCCTCTGCACATCGATTTCCCCGAGTCCTTGCCCGTATCGGGCAAGCGCGACGAGATCATGGCTGCCATGCAAGCGCATCAGGTCATCATCGTCTGCGGCGAGACCGGCTCCGGCAAGACCACGCAACTACCCAAGATCGCCCTGGCCATGGGGCGAGGAAAGCTGAACTACCCGCTGACCCTGCCCGATGGGCGCCCGGCGCCACGCGGCAAGATGATCGGCCACACCCAGCCACGCCGGATTGCCGCAAGCTCGGTAGCCAAGCGCATTGCCGAGGAGTTGAAGACGCCGTTAGGCGATGTGGTGGGCTTCAAGGTGCGTTTTCAGGACCGCCTTTCCAAGGACGCCTCCGTCAAGCTGATGACCGACGGCATCTTGCTGGC
>CANFNO010000278.1 GCA_947447845.1 Burkholderiales bacterium
AGACTTGGCTCAAGATCGAGGTGGGCCACAGCCTGATGTCTGCCGCCAATGGCGCTGTGGCGCTGGAGTTGGCTCAGAGCTTCATGCCCCAAATCATCATCACCGACTGGCGCATGCCGGTCATGAACGGGCTGGACTTGTGCAAAACATTGCGCACGAGCGACTGGGGTCAGCACATTTACGTGCTGATGTTGACCTCTGCCGACGGCGACGACGACCTGGTGCAAGCCTTTGATGCCGGTGTGGACGATTACCTGACCAAGCCCCTGAACCGCAAGGCCCTGGGCGCCCGCCTGAAGGCTGCCTGGCGCTATGTGCACATGCGCGAAAGCTGGATGCGTGACAACGAACGACTGGCCCGCTCGGCGGCTGATCTGGCACTGAGCAACCAGCGTTTCCAGTTGGCCTCGCTCACCGATGCGCTAACGGGCATACCCAACCGGCGTGCGGGCCAAAGTGTGTTGATCCAGGCCATCAGCGCGGCGCAGCGCTATGGTGTGCCGCTGTGCGTGATCAGCATTGACATCGACCACTTCAAGCAGATCAACGACAGCTTCGGTCATGTGGCCGGTGATGAAGTACTGCACACGATCGGTCAAACCCTGCAACAAGCTGCGCGCAAGGAGGACACGGTCTGCCGCTGGGGAGGGGAGGAGTTCTTCATCATTGCGCCCAACATCAGCCTGTCCGAAGGCGCGATTGCAGCCGAGCGTTTTCGCAAGTTTGTCGAGCAGCTCACCCTGACGCTGGAACACGCAGTTGCCACAGTCACCATCAGCTTGGGCGTGGCCTGCCTGGATCTGGATTCCAAGAGCAAAGACCAGTTGCTGATGGAGGCCGACCAGGCCTTGTATGCCGCCAAACGCGGTGGGCGCAACCGCGTAGCAATTTCCGAATTGGGGGAAGTGCGACTGGTCTAGTTGATCAGCGCATTTCCTGCTTACTTCACCTCGACTATTTCGACGTCAAAGCGCAAGGTTTGGTTAGGACCAATGTTGCGACCCGCACCGCGCTCGCCATAGGCCAGGGTGGCGGGAATGGTCAGTTGCCATTTAGAGCCTTGAGGCATCAGTTTCAAAGCTTCACGCCAGCCGGGAATAACTCCGCCCACTTTGAATGTCGCCGGGCTACCCGGTTGGCTGGCATCGAAGTTGGTGCCGTCTATCAGTTGTCCGCTGTAGTTGGCCAAAACCGTTGATTCGTCCGTGGGTTTGCGGCCGGTTCCGGCCTTGAGCACCACATATTGCAGGCCGCTGGGCGTCGTGATGACGCCCGGCTTCTTGGCGTTGGCAGCAAGGTATTCGGCACCGGCCTTCAGGTTAGTTTCGGCTTCCTGCTTGCGTGCCGCAATCAATTTGGCACGAACTTCCGTTTCCAGTTCGCTCACCAGACGCTTGATTTCGGCATCGGACAAGACCGGTGTGGCGCCGCTGTTGGCGTCGCGCAGACCATGGATAAGTTGCTCGATATCGAAAGCCACACCCTGCGATTTGAAGTTGCGCACCATGTCCACGCCCACGGCGTATCCCGTTGCTTCCAGAGGCGTCTTGAAAGGGCTGGGAGTGGTTTGGGCAAACGCAGCACCGGTCAGCAGGGTCAGAGCAATCGAAAGGCAAATGGGTTTTAGTTTCATGGGTTTTCCTCCGGTAAGTTAAAAGGGGTGATCAGGGCTCAATCCACTCGGACTGCGCGGCTAATGTGTAGATATTACTCGGCGCAATGCGCTCGAATTCGCGGCGGGAAGCATGTGTCCTATATTTGATGCATGCAGGACAATTCATCTGTACACCCAGGCACACAAGCTGCATGGTTAGTTGCCATCCGACCGGCCAGTCTGCCCTTGGCTTTAGGCCCGGTCGTGGTGGGCGCGTCCATGGGATTTGCTCGCACCGGATCGATTTCGGTAGCGCTGTTTTGCATGGCAGTTGCCGGTGCATTGCTGATGCAAATTCTCACCAACCTGCAAAATGACATCGGCTTTACGGATCGTGGTGGAGAGCACATTGGACAACGCAAAGGCCTGCCCCGCGCCACCGCCCGCGGCTGGTTGAGTCGGCAAAGCGTACGGCTCGCCATTGTGTTGTTGTGCGCCGTTGCGGTGGCGCTGGGTCTTGGCATGGTGATGTTGCGCGGTTGGCCTGTGCTGGCCATCGGCAGTGCGTCGCTGGTGGCCGCGCTCTCCTATATGGGCGGCCCCAGACCCATTGCCTACACACCGCTGGGAGAACTCACCGTATTTATATTTTTCGGTCTGGTGGCAGTGCTTGGAACGGACTGGTTACTGACGGACCAACTCAGCATGGTCAGTGCCTTGTCGGCCGCGGCAATCGGTTGTCTGTCGGCCGCCGCACTGGCGGTCAACAACCACCGGGATCGGGAGCACGACGCATTGGTGGGCAGAAGGACCTTTGCCGTTTTGTTTGGTACGCGTGCTTCCATGCGCATGATGGCGGCATTGCTGACATGCCCCTTCGCTTGTGTCTTGGCTATGGCGGGGCTGCAATCACAAATAGGTTTTTTGCTTCCGTTGGTTCTGGCCCCTGCGGCGAAACAACTGCACCGGGACTTCTGTCAATGTGCTGAAGGCATGGCCTTTAACGCTATTTTGTTCCGGGTTTTCCGGTTGGAGTTGCGCTTTTCCGTAACGCTTGCGGCTGCAGCCGTACTTTCCAGGGCGCTATAGCGCGGGCTCTCCGGCGGGGCGACTGACCAATGCGGACAAGGCAGCAACGCCTATAGGCGCTCGTGCCAGCCAGGGCAATAGGTAGGTCCGCTCGGATAAGCCATTCGCCACACGGTCCATCTGGGTCTGCTCACCTGCCAGGCGCGCTGCCAGCAACGGATCTTGCGTGCCCGCAACCAACACGCTCTTGTTGATGACCCACGCAAAAGGCTCAATTTTGGCGCGGCGCAAGTCCTCCTGCAGCGCCTGCGCCTGCGACACAGGCGTGGTCTCAGGCAAAGTCACCAGGATGATCTTGGTGTAGTCGGGGTCTTGCAGACGCATCAGCGGCGTGACAAACCGGCTGCTGGCCTGCCCTTCAAACTCACGCATCATTTGCTGGTGGTAGGCGCCAGTGGCGTCCATCAGCAAGAGTGAGTGGCCGGTGGGCGCGGTGTCCAGCACCACAAAGGCGCTACGCGCCTCGGACACCACGCGGGCAAAGGCATGGAATACGGCCACTTCTTCGGTGCAGGGCGAGCGCAAGTCTTCCAGCATCAACGCCCGCTCCTGCGCATCCAGATGCGGTCCTTTGGCGGCCATGATCTTGTCCACATAACGTTGCGTTTCCACTGCCGGATCGATGCGATCCACTTTGAGGCCGGGCAACTCACCAGCCAAGGTCACGTTGAGATGGGCGGCCGGATCAGTGGTGCTGAGGTGCACGCTCTTGCCCCTTTGCACCAAGCCCACCGCCAGTGCAGCGGCCACTGTGGTCTTGCCCACTCCCCCCTTGCCCATCACCATGATCAGGCCGTGCCCGGCTTGCGCCAAGGCATCGGCCAGGGCATCCAGCCCCTGGCCCTGCGTGACGCTTTGCGTAACGGTCGCCATTGCGGGCGGCGCACTGCCCCGCCCGAGCAAGGCGCGCAGTGCCGAAAGACCTACGGTATCAAAGGCACGCAAGGGCACGCGGTCCTGCGGCAAGGCCAGAAGGTTCGGCGGCATGGCCTGTAACGCCTGCGCACCCAGTTCTTCAATGGCACAGGCAATGGCATCCCCACGTGCGCTGGCGTGGAACACGCCGTTGACGAGCAGGCGCTGATTGGACAGCCCCAGCGACTTGAGTTCTTCCGAAGTGCGCGAGGCCTCGTTAATGGCGCCGGTGTCGGGCCGCGTCACCAGCACCACCGTGGTTTGCGTGGCATCGCTCAAGGCGGCCAGAGCTGCCTTGAAACGCACCTCCTGCATCTTCAAACCGGAGTGCGGCCCGAGGCAGGATGCACCCCGGTCATTGCCCGCAAGAAAGCCGCTCCAGGCTTTGGGCAGGCTGAGCAAACGCAGGGTGTGGCCTGTAGGTGCTGTATCAAAAACGATGTGATCGAAGGCTTGGTCCTCGTCTGCCAATAGCGAGGCGAACTCGTCAAAAGAGGCAATCTCGGTAGTGCAGGCACCGGACAACTGCTCGCGCACGGTAGCCAATTCGGCATCGCTGGAATCGGCAGCCATTTGCGCCACCACGCGCTGCCGGTAGGCTTCGGCCGCGTTGTCGGGGTCAATGTTGAGCACCGACAAGCCTGGCACCAGCGGCACCGGCACGGGTGTGTTCTTTAGCTCGACGCCCAGCATCTCATCCAGGTTGGTGGCGGTGTCGGTGCTGACCAACAGCACCCGTTTGCCGCTATCTGCCAGATACAGCGCCACCGCAGTCGAAATCGAGGTTTTGCCGACGCCACCCTTGCCGGTAAAAAACAGGTGGCGAGAGGGATGGTTCAGTAACTCCAGCGGCTTGGGGCTCAGCCACAACGCCACTGCCTGGTGCGCCGGGATGCCGCCGCTGTGCACTATCTGGCCATCCACCAGCACTGCCGGTGTGCGGTGCACGCCCAGGCGGTGCATCTCGTCGCGGTCGGTAATCTTGCCTAGCTCCACTGGCACACCCAACTCGCGGGCCACGCGCTCAATCATGGCAATAGTGGCCTGGCACTTGGAACAACCCGAACCCAAAACAAGAACTTGCATCATGACCACTCTCCAATCGAACCAACGCCATCGAACCAAAAGCATGCTGGCACACGCAAGCACATCTGTCCGTATGCTGGAGCGCCTTATTTGGGTTCTGCTTGATAGTTGTCAACCATTGGAAAAATGGGCTGTCGCGACTGACAAATATCAGTCGATAGCGAAGGCATGTTGTTCACACTTCTGCTGATTCACCCAGGAGTTCAACATGAAACTACTCACCGACCTCTTCACCACCGACTATGGAATCATGAGCATCAGCGGCATTATCTTTATGCTCGGTATGGCGGCATTCTTCATCTGGTACTTCAA
>CANFNO010000279.1 GCA_947447845.1 Burkholderiales bacterium
ATCCAGCTGAGCCAGACGCACCGCGGCATGTCGGCCGGCATGCTCAACGGCAACGAAACCCTGGCGGCGCGGCGCCCGGCCCTCAAAGACAAGTTGGTTCAGGCGCTGGACGCAGCCGATAGCCAATTCAAAGAAGCCGGGGTATCTGCGGCACGCATTGGGCACTGGCAAACCCTGCGCCAGGCATGGAGCACGCTGGAGCAATCGGTTGCCAGCAAACAAATCAAATCGGCTGAAAGCACCAAGCTGCATACCCAACTTATCGCTGGCGAGTTGCTGCTCAGCGAAGAATTGCTGGATGACTTCGGACTGAACCTGGACGCCGGTAGCAGCACCGCCTATCTGATCCGAGCCTCGTTGGTCGACATGCCCTGGCTGGCTGAAAACCTGGGCGTCATGCGTGCCATCGGCAGCGGCTTTTTGACCCAGGCGGCGTTGCCGCCCGAAGGGCGCGCCACCTTGCAAGCCTTGCAAAAACGCGTGCTGGAGTTGCAAGGCCAGATGTTTCGCAACCTCAAAAAGGCCACTGAATCCGACGCCGCACTAAAAGCCGCGCTGGAAAGCAAGGCCGAGACCCACCGCGCTGCGATCGACAAAGCTCTGGCGCTGGCAAACCAGGCCCTGATCGGTGCCACGGAAATCAACTACCCCGCGCCACAGTACTTCGATGAGTTCACGCGCACCATCGATGGCCTGTTTGAATTCAATGCCGACGCCATGAAGAACATGGACGCAGCGCTGCAAAGTCGGGCTGACTCGTCGCAACGCGCAATCGCCATTGTTCTGGTGTGCATGCTGCTGGGTCTGGCCGCAGGCGCCGCCCTGTCGCTATTTTTTGTGCGCAGCATTACCGGACCGGTCAACGACGCAGTCAAGGTGGCCCGTTCCGTGGCAGATGGAAATCTGGCCGTTGAAGTACCTGTGTTGGGCACCAACGAGCTGGGGCAACTGATGTTGGCCCTGTCAGACATGCGTGCGCACCTGGAGCAAGTGGTGTCCTCGGTCATGCATGGCTCGGAGAGCGTGGCTACGGCCAGTGCGGAAATTGCGCAAGGCAATAACGACCTGTCCAATCGCACCGAACAGCAAGCCAGCGCGCTGGAGCAAACCGCCGCCTCCATGGAAGAGTTGGGCTCGGCAGTGAACCAGAATGCCGACAATGCACGTCAGGCCAACCAGCTGGCACAAAACGCCAGCACCGTGGCCGTGCGCGGCGGCGAAGTGGTGGGCCAGGTGGTGCACACCATGCGCGACATTAACGCCTCGTCTCGCAAGATTGCCGACATCATCGGTGTGATTGATGGCATCGCATTCCAGACCAACATCCTGGCCCTGAACGCGGCGGTTGAAGCGGCACGTGCAGGTGAGCAAGGCCGTGGCTTTGCCGTAGTGGCCAGCGAGGTGAGGTCGCTCGCCGGACGCTCAGCCGATGCCGCCAAAGAAATCAAGGCATTGATCAACGCCAGCGTGGAGCGCGTGGAACATGGCACAGCCCTGGTAGACCAGGCCGGCAACACCATGACTGAGGTTGTCAACGCCATCAAACGCGTAACCGACATCATGGGCGAGATCAGCTCGGCCAGCAGCGAACAGTCGGTTGGTGTCGCCGAAGTGGGCGCCGCCGTCAGTCAAATGGACCAGGTCACACAACAGAACGCTGCGCTGGTAGAGCAAATGGCGGCTGCCGCCAGCAGCCTCAAATCGCAGGCGCAGGAATTGCTGACCACGGTGGCCGTATTCCAGCTTTCAGGCGCAGCCCCGGTCAGCCTTAAGACCCGCAAAGTTCCACGCTTGGCCTGAACACCTCTTCATCCCAAAAGAGGAAAGCCCGCTTGAGCGGGCTTCTTTTTTGCTGCAGCTTGACGTTACAAGCTTGACGCTACAAGTTAGTTCGCCGGGTCGCGGATTTCGCGGCGCACTTCGTCAATCTTTTGCAGCAATTCCGGCGGCAGTGTCGTGCCCCAGGCGTTCAGGTCTTCGTCCAGTTGCGCCAGCGAGGTCACGCCGATGATGGTGCTTCTCACCTGCCACTTGGTGTAGCAAAACGCCAGCGCCATTTGCGTCGCCGTCATGCCGTATTCCTTGGCCAGTGCGTTGTAGCGGCGGGCTGCTTCGAGCGACTCGGCCCGGCCCCAGCGTTGTTTTCGCACCGACGCGTACTTGGCAATGCGTGCCTCTGCAGGGGCGTCCGGCCCTTCGGTGCCGGACACATCGTACTTGCCGGTCAGCAGACCAAAGCCCAACGGCGAATAAGCCAGCAGGGACACATCCAGCCGGTGCATGGTTTCGTCCAGACCGTTTTCCAGACCGCGGCTGACCAGGCAGTACACGTTTTGCACCGTGGCAATACGCGGCAGACCGTGCTGCTCGGCCAGGCGCACAAACTCGTGCACGCCATAAGAGGTTTCGTTGGACAGGCCGATGGCGCGCACCTTGCCCGCCTTGACCAGGGTTTGCAATGCCTCCAGCTGCGCGTGGATGGAGGTGAGCCCCGCCGTTTCTTTGGAGGGCTCGTAGTACATGCCGCCGAACATGGGCACGTTGCGCGTCGGCCAGTGGATCTGGTAGAGGTCGATCACATCGGTCTTGAGCCGCTTCAGGCTGCCTTCGCAGGCGGCGATGATGTCGGCACCGGTCAGGTCCGGGCTGCCGCTGCGAATCCAGGGCATGTTGCGTGAAGGCCCGGCCACCTTGGTCGCCAGCACCAGTTTGTCGCGTGCACCGGGATTCTTTTCCAGCCAGTTGCCGACGATTTTTTCCGTGGTCTGAAAGGTCTCGGCCTTGGGTGGCACGGCATACATCTCTGCCGTGTCGATAAAGTTGACGCCCCGCTCCAGTGAGCGACTCAGGATGGTGTGGCTGTCAGATTCATTGACCTGCTCGCCAAAAGTCATGGTGCCCAGGCAAATGGGGGTCACGCGCAGGTCGCTTTGACCAAGAGGTACAAGATTCATAGGGTGCAAAAAAAACAATCGGTGATGGGGAAAAAACTGCAGTCAAATTCTGCGTGGGTCAGTTTAGCGGCGATGCTCCAAACCTGCTTACGCAGGCTTATTCAGAAGGCGTCCGCCTCACCTCGGGCACGGGCCTGCTCTTGCAGCCGCAATACACGCCGCTGCACCTTGCCGGTTGTGGTCATCGGCAAAGAGTCAACGAATTCGATTTCTTTGGGGTATTCATAAGGTGCGAGCATGCCCTTCACATGCGTTTGCAAGGCCTTGGTGAGTTCCGCATGCAATGCAGCGCGTGCGCTGGTGCTGTTGCCGCAAGCGGCCAGGGCGTCGGGTGCCAGCACCACATAAGCCTTGACCACCGCACCGCGCTCGGCATCCGGCTTGGGCACGACGGCGGCATTGGCCACTGCGGGGTGCTTGACCAGGCAATTTTCGATTTCGCCCGGACCAATGCGGTACCCGGCGGACTTGAACACATCATCCGAACGCCCCTGATACCAGAGGTAGCCCTCCGCATCGCGCACCGCCAGATCACCCGTGCGGCACCAGTCACCGGTGAACTTCTCTTGCGTGGCTGCCTCGGCCTTCCAATAGCCCAGAAAGAAGATCGGGTCCGGCTCGCCATGGATGTCAAAGCGGTTCAGGGCCACGTCACCCGGCACACCGACGGCGCATTCATTGCCATCTTCGTCAATCACTGCCACACGGTGGCCGGGGTAGCCCATGCCCATGCTGCCGGGCTTGGGCTTCCAGTGGCGTGCACAGTTTCCGACGATGTAGTTGATCTCGGTCTGGCCAAACATTTCGTTCGGCACCACACCCATTTGCTTTTCGCAATAGCCAAACACCGCGTCGCCCATGGCCTCACCCGCGCTCATCAGTGCCTGCAATTGCAAGCCGTACTGCGCCTGCACCGTTTTGCGCGACGCGCCGGGACAGGCCTTCATCATGGCCTTGATGGCGGTCGGGAACAAAAACGTGTGCGTCACGCCACAGCGGCCCATGAGTTCGAGCGCACCCTGCGGGTCAAAGCGCCCGGCTTGGGCGACGATGGTGCAGCCGAAATACAGCGTGGGCAACAAGGCGTCCATCAGGCCTCCAGTCCAGGCCCAATCCGCTGGGGACCAGAACACTGCCTTGGACTCTGCGTTGTCGCGACCATCAAAGCCAAACCAATTCTGGCTGCACACAAAGCCCGTCAAATTGCCAATAAGCGCGCGGTGTGGAATCAGCGCGCCCTTGGGGTTGCCGGTGGTGCCGCTGGTGTAAATCAGGATGGCGGGATCGGCTGCGGCGGTGGCAACACTTGCAAAGCTGGACGAAGCGTCAGCCAAAGCTTCGACATAGTTAACTTCGGCCACTTCCTGCGTGGAAAACAAGGGGCCCAAGCCAATCACATTCAGCAGCAAAGGACAGGCACCGCGAACCATGCGAAGTCCCGGCAAAGCCATGGCGTCGGCAATGACCAGCACCGCCTCGCTGTTTTGCAGCCGGTATTCCAGCGCCTCCGGGCCAAACAACATGGACAGCGGCATGGCCACCGCGCCCATTTGCAGCACCGCCATGTAGGCCACCGCCGTCTCGAAGCGCTGGGGCATGACGATGGCCACACGGTCGCCGCGTTTAACGCCCAGGCCGGTCAAGACGTTGGACAGGCGGTTGGCCTGCTCTTGCAACTGGGCATAGCTCCAAGACCCTTGAATCGCGCCCTCGGCATAGGAGCGAATGGCGATGCGACGATCCGCATCCGGACGCTCTGCCCAGCGCTGGCTGCAGACTTGGGCGATGTTGAATTGCGCGGGCACCTGCCAGCGAAAGCTGCTGTGCAAGCGGCGATAGCCCTCGGGCAGGGTCTCGACTGGGGCGGTGCTTGCAGCTTTGTCACGGGCATGACGTGGGGACACGGTACTTCTCCTTATGATTGCCCGAATGTACCAAGTCAAACGCCATTTCAAGAGTGAATTTATCCCCGTGCGCGGGTTGCAATACCACGTGCAGGTCTGGGGCGAGCCTGCCGCTGACAAGACGCCGCTGGTCATGG
>CANFNO010000280.1 GCA_947447845.1 Burkholderiales bacterium
ATCGGTTCGCCGCCCCACATTGCGCGCAAAAGTAGCTTGCCGCAAATGCTCTGCATGGGTTAGTCAGCGCACAGATGAAGGGTGTGGTGCTGACCAAAATGGTTTGGCTTATTCGGCATTCCCCCACTCACCGCAGAAAGTAGTCCATGTTGAAATCCATCGAAGGCCAAAGAGTTCCCAATGTCACGTTCCCGATCCGGGTCAATGGGGAGTGGCAGAAGGTCAATAGTGATGGGGTCTTTAAAGGCAAGACGGTTGTCGTATTCGCTTTGCCTGGGGCGTTCACGCCGACTTGCTCCAGCACCCACCTGCCGCGCTATCACGAACTAGCCGCCACCCTCAAGGCCAATGGCGTTGACAGCGTGGTGTGCCTGGCGGTGAATGATCCGTTAGTGATGGAAACCTGGCAGCACGAGCAACACGCAGACGGCATCCAATTTTTGCCGGATGGGAATGCCGAATTCACCACTGGCATGGGCATGCTGGTGGATAAAGCGGACATTGGCCTGGGCCACCGCAGCTGGCGCTACTCCATGCTGGTGCGAGACAGCGTGATTGAAAAAATGTTCATCGAAGCACAGGAGCCGGGCGACCCGTTCAAGGTGTCCGATGCCGACACCATGCTGCACTACATCAACCCCAAGGCGGTGGCTCCGCCACGCGTGACCTTCTTTAGCAAGCCTGGCTGCTCACACTGCGCGCGTGCCCGCAAGATGCTGCAGGACAAGGGCTATCACTACGAAGAAATCCGCCTGGGTAGCCCCGGCATTAGCTATAGCTCGCTGCAGGCTGTGAGTGGGCGTGGCACCACGCCCCAAATATATATAGAAGGCGAGCACATTGGCGGCGCCGATGAGCTTGCCATCTGGTTGGCGAAGTGAGGGCCAGTTCATGACCACCATAAATGTGGATGTGGCCGTCATTGGCAGTGGTACGGCGGGCATGGCGGCTTACACGGCGGCGCGCGCGCAAAGCGGCACGGTGCTGCTGATCGAGTCTGGCCCCTACGGCACCACCTGCGCGCGGGTCGGTTGCATGCCCAGCAAATTGTTGATCGCAGCAGCTGAGGCCGCGCACCAGGCGCGCCATGCAGAGCCCTTTGGCGTGCATGTCAAAGAAGTGGTTGTGAACGGCTCCGAAGTGATGGCGCGCGTGCGCCAGGAGCGAGACCGCTTTGTCGGCTTTGTGCTGGCAGCCAATGAGGCGATGGCACCGTCAGACGTTTTGACAGCACGGGTTCATTTTCAGGATGCCAACACCTTGGTGACGCAGCAGGGCGCGCTGATTCACGCCCGGTGCATCGTCATCGCGACCGGCAGCGTTCCGGTGCTTCCACCCATGCTCCAGGGTCTGGGCGCGCATCTGCTGACCAACGAAAATATTTTTGATTTGACGGCACTGCCCAAGAGTTTGGCGGTGTTTGGCACCGGTCCCCTGGGCATGGAATTGGCGCAGGCCATGAGCCGTTTGGGTGTGCACGTCAAGATGTTTGGCGTGGGCGGAGGCGTTGCCGGAATCCGCGACCCAGAGACACGTGACTATGCCAAGCACGTATTCAACGAAGAGTTTTATATGGATGCAGATGCGCAGGTGCGCTCGGTGCAGGAATCCGGTGCCGGTGTCGAAGTCCAATATCTGCACACGGACGGAACCTGGAAGACCGAACATTTCGACTACCTGCTGGCGGCCACAGGACGGGCGCCGACTCTGCAGGACCTGGAACTGGGCAACACCGGTCTGGCGCTGGATGCGCGCGGTGTTCCCGTGTTTGATCGCCACACCTTGCGCTGCGGCCACAGCACCATTTTCATTGCCGGTGACGCCAGCAATGACATTCCACTTTTGCACGAGGCTGCGGACCAGGGCCGCATTGCAGGTGAGAACGCCGCGCGCTTTCCCGAGGTGCAAGCCGGATTGCGGCGCACCCCACTGGCCTTGGTGTTTACCGATCCACAAGTGGCAGTGGTGGGACTGAACCTGGAGCAACTGACAAAGCAGTTCAAGGACCGCTTCGCCACCGGGCAGGTGTCCTTTGAGGACCAGGGCCGAAGCCGCATCATGCTGCGCAACAAAGGCTTGCTAAAGGTCTATGCGGAGCTGGGCACCGGCTTGTTCCTGGGCGCAGAGATGTTTGGCCCTGCGGCCGAACACATCGGGCATCTGCTGGCCTGGGCGGCGCAAAAGCGCATGACGGTGTCCGACATGCTTGACATGCCCTTCTACCACCCGGTTATTGAAGAAGGCTTGCGCACCGCACTGCGCGACCTTGACCAGCACCTGCACATCGGGGCGGGTGCGTTGCTCGAACGGAACCTCACGTCATGACCTACACCGAATACTCCACCACATCCGAAGTGCCGACCTCCACCCCACAGGCGCTGCATCTGAATGCAGCGGAAGCTTCGGAGCGTGCGGTCAAGCACCATCGCCATGCGGCACGCCTATATGAAGATGGCGACATTGAGCAAGCATCGATCCATGCGAAATTTGCCCGAAGGCATGCAGTGGCTGCCCTGATGGCCTGTGATGTGGACCCAGACTATTAGGCGGGAATAGCGCCCTTGCATGCGCAAAACCCACTGCCATGAATGCTCGTCCCAAGCCCATGACCTATGCCACAACCGAGCTCGCGGAACGGGCGTTGCGCATCTCGGAGAGTCGCTACCGCCGATTGTTTGAGGCGGCGCAGGACGGGATACTTCTGCTCAATGCCCACACCGCCCAAATTGAAGACGTCAATCCCTACCTGATCAACATGCTGGGGTACTCGCACCAGGAGTTTTTGGGCAAGAAACTCTGGGAGGTGGGACCGTTTGTGGACATGGCGCAGAGCAAAGAGATGTTTGCCACGCTGCAGGAACATGGCTACATCCGCTATGACGACCTGCCGCTCAAAGCCAAAAGTGGCGTCATCATCCCGGTTGAATTTGTCAGCAATGCCTATGACTGTGAAGGCATTCAGGTGATTCAGTGCAACATCCGAAACATCAGTGAACGCCATGCTGACCGGGCCAGCATTCTGCGCTTTACCCGGCTTTATGCGACTTTGAGCCAGTGCAACAAGGCCATCGTGCATTGCACAAGCGAAGCCGAATTGTTTCAGACCATTTGCCGTGTGGCGGTGCAATTCGGTGGCATGAAGATGGCCTGGGTCGGCATGATTGACAGCGAGACGCAGCTGATTCAACCGCAGGCAAGTTTTGGCGATGACGCCGGGTATTTGAAGGATCTGTCCATCCCCGTGGAGGGCAGCGACCCCAGGGGTCTGGGCCCCGTGGGTCGAGCCATCCGCGACAAAGGAGCGGTCTGGTGCCAGGACTTTTTGAACGATGCCGCCACGACACCCTGGCATGCACGCGCAAGAGAGGCGGGCCTGGCGGCGTCGGCCTCGCTGCCTCTTTTTAAACAAGGCTTGGTGGTGGGCGCTTTCAACTTATACGCCGCCGAAACCGATGCCTTTGCTACTGCCACGCGTGAACTATTGGGTGAGATGGCTGACGACATCAGCTTTGCGCTGGACCGCTTTGAAGGTGAGGCGCTGCGCCGCAAAATGGAAGAGGAAGTCAAGCTCAAGAACACCATCCTCAAGACCCAGCAGGAGACCTCGCTGGATGGCATCCTGGTGGTCAGTGGCAACGGGAAAATCATCTCCTACAACCAGCGGTTTGTCGACCTGTGGCAACTGCCCCAGGACATGGTGAACGCGCGGGAGGATGCGCCGGTGCTGCTGGCGCTGGCCGCGCAGATCGTCGACGGGCAGGCATTTGTCGAACGTGTCCACCACCTAAACAGGCACCACGAGGAACAGAGCCGGGAAGAGGTGCAACTGAAAGGTGGAAGAACCTTCGACCGCTATTCGGCGCCTGTCATGGGCGCAGACCTCACCCATTACGGCAGGGTCTGGTATTTTCGTGATCTGACCGAAAGCAAGAAGGCGCAGGAGCGCATCACTTACCTGAACCGTGTCTACGCCATGCTGAGCGGTATCAACACCCTGATCGTGCGCATCGACAACCGCCAGGAGTTGTTCAAGGAAGCCTGTCGCATCGCGGTGGATGGTGGATTCCGTATGGCACTGATTGCGATGGTGGATCCGCGCAGCCAAAAGCTGGTGCCTGTTGCCTCACAGGGCAAGGACGAAGCGCTTCTGTCGGCCATCACAAACATCCTGGCCTCCGATATCCGATCGTCCGCCACCATGAGTGCGCGGGCTTTGCGGGAAAAGCAGGTCGTGGTGTCCAACCGTTCCCAGGCCGATCCACAGGTGTTGTTTGCTGAGCAATACATTGCCTCCGGCATCCGCTCCATGGCGATATTCCCGCTGCTGGTGGCCGATGTCGCAGTCGGCACTCTTGCCCTTTACGCCACCGAGGCCGAGTTCTTCCATGGCGACGAACTCAAACTGTTGTCCGAGCTTGCAGGGGATGTGGCCTTTGCCATCGACCACATTGAGAAGCAGGAGCGCCTGAACTACCTCGCCTTTTACGACGCGCTCACCGGTCTGGCCAACCAGCAGCTGTTTCTGGAGCGTGTGGCCCAGGCTGCACGCAGCGCCCAGAGTGCAGGGCACAAGGTGGCCGTCGCGCTGATCGATCTGGAGCGCTTTAGAAATATCAACGACAGTCTGGGGCGCGCAGCCGGGGACGAACTGCTGCGCAAGGTGGCGCAATGGCTGACCCGTTACGCCGGTGACGCCAACCTTGCGCGCCTCGGGGCCGATCACTTTGCCGTGCTGATGCCCGTGGTGAACCACAGCAAGAACGTTGAAACCTTGCTGGCGGCCATGATGAAGTCCTTGCTGGCGTGTCCCTTTCGCTTGAATGATGCCGTTTTCCGGGTGGCGGCCAAGGTCGGCGTGGCTCTATTTCCGGATGACGGAGCCGAGGCCGATGTGCTGTTTCGCAACGCAGAGGCAGCACTCAAAAAGGCAAAGTCTGCAGGCGAGCGCTATCTCTTTTATACCCACAGCATGAATGCGCA
>CANFNO010000281.1 GCA_947447845.1 Burkholderiales bacterium
AGCTTGGCGACGGCCAGCTTGGACTGGTGGTGCAGCTTGGCAATTTCTTCATGGTAGGAGGCGCGCGCCTCGGCCCGGGCTTCGTGCGCGCGGGATTCAAGGTTGGTCATGGACGCATTCAGTTCGTCGAGTTGCGTTTTGATTTTTGCGATGTAGGCAGTGCGTGTGGTCATGGTGGTTGTCCAGGTTACGTGGAGGCAATGGGGGAATGTCGTTCACACGCCGTGCGGCATGTGCAAGCAGCGTAGGCCGGCACAAGCGCCGGGTCTGTTCGGCGGAGCACGGACGCGGCATGCCCCCCTGCCTAAGGTGGCAGCATGACCTTTGCGCCCCGCTTTCTTTAATTGATGCTGTTGCTGTTGCTGTTGCTCCGGCCACCCATTGGCGCTTGGGCGCAGGCGTATTACCCGGGCTGGCCAGCTTCACGCATCGAAGCCTTCGAGGTCAGGACGGTGCGCCACCTGGCGCCTGGGGCGGTGCTGCGCTTTTCGATTTTTGGTCTACCAGAAGGCCAGGCCATCATCCGCATCGACGGTGCCAGCCATGCCCTGCATTTGCAGGAGACCGACGCCGGTCACTACGTGGGCAACTACACACTGGGGCCGGACGATCACATTGCACCAAATAGCCGGGTGACTGTGGCACTGCGCTCGATTCTGGGGGTGGCCACGGTGCAACTGGAGGACACGCTGGCCAGCGACGAGGAAGACCTGCGCCACACACCGCGCGGGCAGCCCTTGCCACGGCTGGGCCGTTTGCAAATCATTCCCGCCAGTGCACCGGCCAGTGGCACGCGCCTGAAGTTTTTGCTGGACGGCGCACCCTAGGGTGAGGCCTCCATCTCAATCAGCGGCCTGGGACCCACGATTTTGCTGTCAGAAATTTATGGCTCGGGACACTACTTCGGCACCTACACCTTGCGCGACTATGACCGTGTGACGACCATGAGCGTGGTCAGCACCGCGCTGCGCTTGGGCGGCCAGGTCAACCGGGTCAGCCTGGGGCAATATTTCCAGCAAATCACCGCACCCATGCCGCTGCTGAGCGACAGCACCGCGCCGAAACCGCAGGCTGTGGCCCGGGGCGCTGGCATGCCGTGAAGCCCGCCCGCACCGCGCGCCTGGCCGCTGCGCTGCACGGGCTGGCCCTGACGGCGAGCCTGTTGGTGGCGAGCACGTTGCTGGCGGGCTGCGCCAGCCTGCGGGAGGTATCCACGCAGGACTTCCCCCTGCCCTCTGACAGCAGCCCGACGGTGCAAGGCGCCACGGGCACGCTGAGCGCGCCACGCACCCAGTCGCTGCTGATGCGCAAGTGGAAAAACAGCTTTGCCGACACCCAGGCCATGGCCGCCATGGAAGAGCTGGCAACCAGCCAACCGCTGATCGCGGGCAATAGCGTGACCCTGCTCTACGACGGCCCGCAAACCATTGCCGCCATGGCCCAGGCGATCAGCGCGGCTACCAGCCATATCAATCTGGAAACCTACATCTTTGACGCCGACGAAGTGGGCAACCCGTTAGCTGACCTGCTGATTGCACGCCAGCAGGCCGGGGTGGCGGTGCACGTCATCGTGGATGCGGTGGGCACGCTGAACACGCCACAGACTTTTTTTGACCGGTTGCGCGCGGCGGGGGTTCAGGTGGTGGTGTTTAACCCGATCAACCCTTTTCTGGCACGGGGCCCCTGGGAGATCAACCAGCGCGACCACCGCAAGCTGCTGGTGGTGGATGGCGCGGTGGCCTTTGCGGGGGGTGTGAACATCAGCAGCGGTTATTCCAACAGTTCGCTGTTTCGTGCCCGCAACAAGGCACCGGCCGTGGTCGGTTGGCGCGACACCCATGTCCAAATCCAGGGGCCTGCGGTGGCCGCCATGCAGTGGTCTTTTCTGGAGCATTGGGTGAGTCAGACCGCCACGCCGCTTGCCGTCAGCGACTTCTTTCCGGTCGCGAAGCCTGCGGGAAAGTCTCTGGTGCGGGTGCTGGCCACCACGCCCGACGGCGGCCAGGAAATCTACCGCGCCTATCTGCTGGCCATCCAGGCGGCGCGGCGCAGTGTGCACATTACCAGCGCCTACTTCTTACCCGACCGCAGCCTGGTCGCAGCGCTGCTGGAGGCGGCGGCACGGGGTGTGGATGTGCGCATCCTGCTGCCATCGGTCAATGAAAGTCCGCTGGTCTTTTATGCCGGGCAATCGCTCTACCAGGAGTTGCTGCAGGGCGGCGTGCGGCTATACCAGTTGCGCGTGGCGGTACTGCATGCCAAGACGGCAGTGATCGATGGCCTGTGGTCCACCGTGGGCTCCGCCAATCTGGATCTGCGCAGCTTCTTGCACAACCATGAACTCAATGTGGTGGTTTATGACGAGGCCATCGGCCAGGCCATGGAAGCCGCCTTCGCCGAGGACCAAATGGCGGCCACTGAAATCACGCTCGCGCAGTGGCAGCAACGCCCGCTGATGGACCGGCTCAAGCAGTGGCAGGCCAGCCAGTGGGCCTACTGGCTGTGATTAGCGAGCAAGCTCGCCAAGTCCATGGCGTAGGACTGGGCTTGCAGCGGGTATCTGCATTCCGCACACGACACGCGGCTGCGTTCATTTGGCGGCGCGCCAGTAGCCAGCGTCAGCGTGAACGACTCCACATCTGACGAGGGCAGCAATTCCAGTTTCAACTGCCCGCCATGCAGATCGACAATGCGGCGGCACATGAGCAGGCTCGTCGCGTCCTGCATGCTCTGCTTTGCGACTGGCAAAAGGGGCACTTCGGCGCTGCCTGCAGTACTGATATGGGACTGCGCATAGTCGCCACCCACGCGCCCGGTGAAGACCATGAAGTCGCCCATTTGCTTGGCGTCCAATGCGATGCGGCTGTGCAGAGGGGCGCCGTGGATAAGACTCGTCAGCAAGGCGCGCAAGGCGTAGTCCATCCAGGGTGTATTGCCGTAAACCGTCCCGCTTCGCACCAGATCCGGGGTGAAGCTCAGCGTGATGTCTCTGTTTATCTGAGCGGGGGCCAATTCAAGTACCAAGGCCTGCATCCGCGCGGCCACATCAATGCGCTCATCGGTAAAGGCCAGGTCGCGCTGCATCAACTGGGTGAGGTCTGAAATTTCCTTTAGCAACTGATGAACCGCCTTTACCTGTTCGCGCAGCGTTTGCGCGTTTTGAGCCATGGCACTTTCGTCGCCTTGGAGCAAGGTTTCAATCTGCGCTTGCAGCTGGGATATTTGGTGGCGTACTTCTTCGCCAAACAAGGAGATGTACTGCTGCTCTGCCATGGGTAAGCCGGAACTGCCTTGCAGTGGCGCCACCTTGGGCGCAAACTGCAGCGGCGCAATAAATATGGCGTAGCCCCGTCGGCCATTCTTTGAAAGCCATACATCAGCGGGTAACGCATGGATTCCACTTTTTCGAACCGCAAGGTCGATACGCACCGGAAACTGAACCCGCCCGTTTACCTCTTCGTCAATCAGTCGCTTCATTGCGGGAGACAACACCGTGAGGGATGCAAGCCACGGCTCCGCAGCGCGGTTGCTGCCCAATATTGCAGCCTGACGGTCGAGCAAGATGACTCCCTCGGCCATTCTCTCCAGCATCGGCAAAGTGAAGTTCAAACGCTGCATAAGTCTATTTTTCGTTTGATGATTCGGGCAGCCAGATGGTCACCGTGGTTCCTTGTCCTGGCGCGCTTTGAAGGTCTATTCGACCGTGGTGAAAATCAACGATCTCTTTGACGATGTTCATACCCAGTCCGGTGCCCGGAACTTTGCCGGATGCATCTGCGCGGTAGAAGCGTTCAAACACCCGCTCGCGCTGTTCATCATTCATGCCGATGCCCTGATCAACAACCGAGACGCCAACCAGGCGGTGACCGACTTCAATCTTCGTGCTGAAACCGATATGGACGCTACCGCCTTCGGGTGAGTATTTGTAGGCGTTCGAAATGATGTTGGTTAAAGCCTGCTGAATTTTGTCGCTATCAACGTGTATAGGGAGTGGCCCTTTTGCTGGCGCCACGATAGGACCCTGGCGATGCTCAGGAGCCTTAAAGTCACGCACGGTTTTGGTGAGCAGCGCATGCATGTCGGCAGTGCCCAAAACGAAGTCGTCTCCCCTTCGCGCTTCAATTCTGGCGAGGTCAAGAAGATCATTGATGATGTTTGCAATCAGCACGGACTGCCTGTGAATGATGGCGGTCATTTCCTTTCGTTCATCTTCGTCAAAATTGCTGTGCAGAAGAACTTCAGAAAACCCCAGAATGCTGGCCATTGGTGTGCGCAATTCATGCGCGGCAGTGGCAAGGAACTGATTCTTCAGGTTCTCGACTTCGGTTTCATAGGTGACATCCCGAACGTGCAAAATTTGAGACACCGAATCAGAAGATCCTTTGCGCCAGGCAATGCGAAGAACCTTGTTGCCTGGAGCGTCAATCACAATCGTGTTCTTGAGAAGACGGTCGCTCAGCGGATCCTCGGCTGCGCCAGTTTTCAAGGATTCGATTCCATTGAATCGCGACGCCGGGACGCACGCGTCGGCCAACTTTTCTGAGAACTCCTGTTCATTCAGGCCCAGAACGGAACCCGTCGAAAGTCCACTCAGCCTTGAGAACGCCGGGCTTACATAGTTGACGCGCTGGCCCGCGTCATAGGACACAAATCCATCCGGACTCAGCGCAAAAATCGTCTCAAGCTGTGCAGATTTTTCTTCGATATCTTTGGTTAGTTGGGATTCAATCTCCTGCCTTCGAACGATCTCACGTCCCACACGCCATGCCAAACCCAACGCAAAGGCGATCAGCACCAACGCAGCAATGATTAGTTGCTTGAAAACACGTTGGATGGGCTCTTCCACCTCGCCCGCCGGGATGCCGATGACGACGGACCAACCCGTGACGGTTGACCGGTCAAAAACGGTGTAGACCGTTTTTCCTTCCTGATTGATGGCGGTGAACAATCCGCTTTGGGCCGCGGTAATGGA
>CANFNO010000282.1 GCA_947447845.1 Burkholderiales bacterium
AATGCCCAGATTGTTTTGTATGCCACCACCGTAATAGCAAACCGCAGTGTCGGTTGCTCCGGTCGATGCCAGGGCATACGACAGGCGCCCTCCCATGCAAAAACCCACCGAGCCAATCTTGCCATTCACCTCAGGGCGTGCACGCAAGGCCTGTGCGGTTGACACCAGATCCTTCACCGCGTTGGGTCCATCCAGCCCTTGCATGTATTGATAGGCAAACTTGGTGTCCGCCTCGGTGTATTGCAGGTCCACGCGCGGCTGCTGGCGCCAGAACATGTCGGGGGCCAACACGACATAGCCGTCCAGTGCGTATTGATCGGCCACACCGCGGATGTGCTCGTTCACACCCCATATTTCTTGAATGATGATCAGGCCCGGACCCACGCCTTTGGGTGGCAGGGACAAATAGGCATCAAAGGATTGGCCGTCGTGGCTGGGGATGGAAATGGTGGATGCGTTCATAGTGTTGCCGATCCTAGCGGAATTTTTTATGGACGGAAGCTAGCGGATTTGCTGGTACACCGCGTCGGCCAACGCCATCAGCGTGGCCTTGTCCACCGGCCCGGAGAGGGCATAGCCAAAGCCCTCATCCGCCCAATAGAAACTCGGTACCGGGCCATTGGGTTCAAAGCGAAACTGCGTTGCCTGCGTGTCTTGACTGTCCTTGCTGTTCTGGTTGGCAGAGGTCGGCTTCATGGCGCCAAGGTACAGCGTAATGCGTTGTGACTGGTTATTCTGAAACATGAACTGGGCGCGTGCACCGCCGTCACCGGGCAACAGTCGCCCGCCCACCAACTCGAAGCCAAGCGCTTCGAGCTTGGGGATTTTCAAGGGTCGGCCCACACGCTTGGACAACCATTGCACAAGATGCTCCTGCTCAGCCGCAGCCACTTCCACCGGATGGCGTTTTTCAGGCATGTAGACCGAATAGGCAAAGCCCGCCTGGCGCACAAACTCATGCTCCACCGAGACTTTCGCCAACCCGGTACTGCTGTCAGAACCCATGCCAAGCTGGCTGTGCGACAACCAGCCCACAGAGTAAGCCAGCACGACTCCAGCTGCCATGCCCCCCCAGTGGCGTGCGCTGGCAGTGCGCTGTTGCAGCCGGGAGAGTCGCAGTGCGCTGTCCATCAGGGCTGGCGGCACGGGCTCGGCCAGCACCTCGCGGTGCAGGTCACGCAAGGCCGCGTCCAACGCGCGGTCAGCCGTGTCGGCAGCATCAGCCGGGTTGTGGGTGGAGGTCATTTCAATACTCGCAACAAGGGGGCTGGCGCTGGCTTTGCATCGCGTGCCGTCGCGGGCGCATCCATCAGCGCGCGCATACGCTCTCTGGCGCGAGACAAGCGTGACATCACCGTACCCACCGGCACCCCGGTCACTTTGGCCACTTCGTCATACGACATGTCTTCCAGCGTACTCAGTAGCAAAACAGCGCGCTGATTGGGCGGCAGTTGCATCAGGCAACGCTGCAAATCAATCAGATCGCCAGGCGATGACACGGGCGCCTTCAGCTCATGCGCCACGGCCTCCAGTTCCACGGAATTGCCCCAATCGGCACGGCGCCGCAATTGGCGCACTTCGCTGATGAACAGGTTGTGCATCACAGTAAACAACCATGCCCGCAAATCTGAGCCCGCCAACCACAAACGCCAGCGCGAACAGGCGCGCTCTAGTGTGTCTTGCACCAGATCGTCCGCCGCCCAGGGGTCCGCAGTCAGCGCACGCGCATAGCGCCGCAATCCCGGAATGTGTTCGACCAAGGATTGACGGCTCATGGTTTGCGGCTTGTTTTGGCGCTTATCGGTTGGCGTTTAAGGTTTGGCTACCTGCCAGACCTTGTTGAAACCATCGCCGGTTTTGTCACCAGGCTTGGTGTCCTTCACCCAGTAGTACAAAGGCTTGCCCTTCATCGCCCACTGCTTCTTGCCATCATCACGGGTGATGACGCTATAGGCACCGGTGGCTTTGTCACTTTCGGCGGCCATGAGCGGCGGCCAATTGGTGGCACAGGGGCCATTGCAAACTGATTTGCCGCTGTCAGCCGTGTCCTTGTCAAAGGTGTACAAGGTCATGCCGTTGGGGCCAACCAGCACGCCATCGGCCACATTGGCAGGTGCAGATGCCATGCTGGCGCAAGCGCCCAGCATGGCGGCGCCCAGGGTCAATGCCCAGGCGAATTTGCGGGAAGGTTTCTGAAAGGCAAAGGACATGGGTTTCTCCAAAGAGTTGAGCGCATCAATGCGTACGCACTGGAGTAAACGCCAGCCGCCGGTACTTTATTCCATGCCCCTAAAAATATTTTTATCCAGCCAAATGGTCTTGCACAAAGGTCTCAAAATCCGGCAGCGCCAGTGGCCGGCTGAACCAATAGCCCTGGTAGGAGTGGCATGCGATGCTGTGCAGAAAATCGCGCTGTGCCTGAAGCTCCACCCCCTCAGCGATGACCTCCAGACCCAGACTGTGACCCAGAGCAATGACGGTGCGGGCAATGGATGCGTCGTTGGCATCGGTCAGGATGTCCCGGACGAAGGACTGATCAATCTTGAGCTGATCCAACGGCAAGCGCTTGAGGTATGACAGCGAGGAATAGCCCGTACCAAAGTCATCCAGCGAGAAGCCGATTCCTCGGGCCTTCAAGGCGGTCATCTTGTCGATGATGGAATCGGCATTTTCCATCAGCAAACTCTCTGTAAGTTCGAGTTTCAACCGCCCTGGAGGGACGCCAAAATGCTCCACCACATCCAGCACCTGCGCCACAAAAAGTGGCTGTGCAATCTGGCGTGCGCTGACGTTGACCGCCAAAGTCAAGTGCGCCATCTGAATGCGTGTGGACCACAAAGCCAACTGCGCGCAGGCCGTCTCCAACACCCAGTGCCCCAGCGGCAAAATTAGCCCTGTGTCCTCAGCCAAACCAATGAATTCAATCGGCCCTACAAGGCCACGCACGGGATGCTGCCAGCGCACCAAGGCCTCGGCTCCTGTAACGTGCCCGACTGCATTCACCTGGGGTTGGTAATGCAGCACGAACTGCCTGGCCAAGATCGCGCTGCGCAGGTCCACCTCCATGGCAGCGCGGTGCGCCACCACGTTCTGCATTTCGGCATCAAAGAAACGCAAGGTGTTGCGCCCGGCCGCTTTGGCCTGGTACATCGCGGTGTCGGCGCGCTTCATCAGTTCCTGGGCCGATACGCTTTGATCCTTGAATAAGGCGATGCCAATGCTGGACGTGCACAGGTGAGTGCGTTTGCTGCTGCCTTTTGCGCCTTCTGACAGGCTGAGGGTATAGGGCTCCGCCAGGCTGAGCAAAATCTTGGCCGCCACATGCTCGGCCTGAATGGCGGCCAGGTCATTGGCGTCCAACTCCTCCAGAAGAACCACAAACTCGTCCCCACCCATGCGCGCAACGGTATCGCCCTCACGCATGCCGATGCGCAAACGCACTGCCACTTCTTGCAGTAACTGGTCGCCGGTGGCGTGGCCCAGGGTGTCATTTAGAAGCTTGAAGTTGTCCAGATCGATCAACATCAGCGCACCATGGCGGCCACGGCGGGTGGCACTGGCCAGGGCCTGACCCAGGCGGTCCAGCATCAGCCGCCGGTTGGGCAAATCGGTCAGCGAGTCATAGAACGCCAGGTGGGCGATTTTATTGGTGGCGGCATTGCGCTCGGTGATGTTATGGCCAATGCCCAGCACGCCGACAACTTGATTCTGGGCATTTTGCAGCGGCGCTTTGGTGGTTTCCAGCAGCTCACGATGCCCGTCGCTGGCAAAGTTCACCCATTCCTCGTTCACGATGGGCCCACCCTTGGCAATCGCTGCCTGGTCGTTCTGGCGGAAAGAGTCGGCCAGCTCCCGATCGACAAAGTCGTAATCCGTCTTGCCGACGATATCCGCTTCCTTGGTGCCAAAAAACTCTTCAAAACGCGCATTGCACAGCAGGTAAACACCTTCCGTGCTCTTCAGCCAGATCAGATCGGGAATGGTTTGAACCAGGGTGCGCAAGCGAATTTCGCTTTCGGCCAGACGCGTTTCGGTCAGCTTGCGCGCTGTGATGTCAGTTTGAATGGAAAGGTAGTGAGTGACGTGGCCCGTGGCATCCTTGACCGGCACCACATGCGAGTCCACCCAATAGTATTCGCCGGACTTTCGTCGATTCATGAGCTCGCCGGTCCAGGATTCGCCCTTGGCGAGTTGGCCCCATAACTCCGCATACACCTCGCGGGGCATTTGCCCACTTTGCAAAAATTTCGGATTTCTGCCCAGTGCTTCAGCCTGGGAAAAGCCCGTGGCTGTCGTGAAACAGGGGTTCACATACTCGATTGAGGGTTCCAGATTGGTAATCATCACCGCTGTGGGCGACTGTTCCACCGCTGTAAACAGCTTGCGCAGCATCTCCTCTGAACGCCTGCGTTCGGTGACGTCATGGATGATGGACCAAAGCTGCGCACGATCTGCGTGAACAATCGGACTTGAGTACACCTCCACCTCACGCAGCTCGGCATTGGCAAGGCGGTGGGTGAACTGAAAGTAATTGCGCTCCTCGCGCAGCGCACGCTCACGCTCTCGGGCCACCTGATCGGGAGTCAGCGTGTTGATGTCCTGGATCGACATGTTCAACAGTGTCTGCTGTGGATAGCCGTAAAAGGCGATGGCCTGTTCATTGGCGTCGAGGATGCGGCCGGACTCGGGATCGATGAGCAACATCATCGACGAGTTCTTCTCAAAGAATTTTCGAAAATGTCCCTCGCGCTGGCGCAGCACCGCCTCGGCACGATTTCGCTCGGTAATATCTCGCGAGATGCCGAAAATACCAATCACCTCGCCTTCCGCAGAGCGCAAAGGCCCTTTGGTCGCCAGAAAGGTACGCAGCCCATCAACCGTGTCCACGGTTTCTTCATAGGTGATGGTCTGCTGCTCCTCAATCACCCGCATGTCATTGGCTCGAATCAAGGCA
>CANFNO010000283.1 GCA_947447845.1 Burkholderiales bacterium
CGCAGGTCCACGTGGCCCTGGATGAAGACAAAATAGTCGGCTTTGTGGGCTTCGACCGCAGCCGCGACAAGGGCACGCCCCAGACGATGGGTGAAATATGGGCCATGTATGTGGCGACCAGCCATTGGGCCAAGGGCGTAGGCCTGGCCCTATGGGATGCCGCACGCGAAGGCCTGCAAGACGAGGGCTGTACCCATGTGAGCGTATGGGTGCCCATCACCAATGATCGCGCGATGCGCTTCTTTGAATTGGCCGGCTTAAAGCGCGAAATGGCCAGCGCCAAGACCGTGGCTATCGGTGGCATCAAGGTCGAAGAAATTCGCCTTAAGCGTCCGCTATAAAGCTCGCACTGGGCGGCACTTGCTGTGCCATCCAGTGGTCAATCAGCTGCGGGTCATTGACCGTGCGCAGTTCCAGGTAGGCAGTGTCTGCTTGCGGGTAGCGATGGCGTAAAAAGTTCAGCCACTGCTTGAGACGTCCGGCCTGTTTTTTGCGGTCCAGGCGGCTACGCACCAGATGCCAGAAGTCGGCCATCAAGGGCAACAGGGTTTGCCAGGGTAGATGCGGTGCACCGGTGGCCTCATCCGCCGACGCAGATCGGGTGTCCGCCGCAATGGCCAGTGCCAGTCCGGGGTCGGTCACCATGCCACGGCCCAACATCAAGGTGTGGCAGCCCGAAAGTTCGCGGCAGCGCTGTGCGTCCTGCACATTCCAGACTTCACCATTGGCAATCACCGGAATCTTGACCACCGCGCAAATGTCGGCAATGCGCTCCCAATAGGCGGGGGGCTTGTAGGCATCGGCCTTGGTGCGCGCGTGCACCACCAGTTCTTCCGCACCACCGGCTTCCAGTGCCAGGGCGCACTCTTCAGCGCGTATGTCGTCTTGCACGCCCAGGCGCATCTTGGCTGAAACCGGCATGTGTGGCGGCACAGCGCGGCGCACGGCGCCCACGATGCGGTACAGCAACTCGGGGTCTTCCAACAGGGCAGCACCCCCTCCATGGCGGTTGACTACCTTGGCCGGACAGCCGAAATTCAAATCCACGCCAAAGGGGCCCAGGCTTGCCAACACGGCGGCGTTATCGGCCAGACAGGCAGGGTCAGAGCCTAAAAGCTGGGGACGCACCGGCACACCGGCAAAGGTGCGCCCGCCGTTGTGCAATTCGGGCACGATGCGCTCGAAAGTGCGCGCGGGCAGCAAGGTGTTGGTGACGCGGATGAACTCGGATACGCAGCGGTCTATGCCACCCGAGCGGGTCAGAATGTCGCGCAGCACAAAGTCAAGCAAGCCCTCCATGGGCGCGAGGATGAGGGTCTCAGCCCCCACGTTCCGCCGCTGCGCGGGTCGCTGCCCCCCGAGGGCGCGCGTTTGGTCTTGGGGCGGCCCGGCGACCAAACTCAGGCTTCGCCGCCAAAATGTTTGGTCAGGTTGTCGATGTATTGCTCGGTCATTTTCTCGAACTCGGCTTCCACCACAGGTGCCACGACCATCTTCATCAGCCCCGGCAACGGGATGGTCAGTTCGCCCTGCACCTGCAGGGTCAGGTGGGTGGACTTCTTGTTGTCTTTGATGGTCCAGCTGCCTGACACCAGCGCGTTGCCTTCGCCCTTTACGGGGGTCCAGACCACGGAGCCCTTGGATTTGATCGACACATATTTGGAGGCGTAAATGGTTTGCAGATTGATGGACGCGATGCCGATTTTTTCCATCTCCCAGCGGTATGCGCCGCCGCCCAGATCAACCAGTTTGTCGACCTTGGGGAAGTGGCTGGCAGACGCGGGCACGTCGGATAGCAGGTCAAAGACGTCGGCAAACTTGGCCTTGACTTCAAATTCGTAGCCCAGATCGATGGAAACGGTGATGGCCATTGAGATGCTCCTAGGTGGAAAAGGCTGCACTGCGCAGCCTCTGAAAAGTGAGTTGCAGCAAGCGCGCGTCGGCGCTCGCACGGTGCCGCTGGGCTCCCCGCTCGGAACTGATCTGCGTTTTGACGACGTGCCATTTTTCGGCCTCAGCCTCGCTCAGCAGTTTGCGCAGATTTTCCAGGCGAAAGGCCGGCGTCATTTCGGCTTCGTCGAACAGTGCACCCAACCAGCTGTAGTCATTGGCCCAGCCGTCGGAATACACCGTCAGGCCGCGAAGGTCAGCATTGAGCCGCTGTGCCACCAGATTCACTGCCTGACCACGATCTTGCAACACCTGACGCGGAATGTGGTGGGTCTGTGCTGCTTGCTCGTCCCAGTGCGTCCAGTGGGCTTGCGGGCGGATCAGGGTGCAAAAAGTGTGGCCGTCGGGCAGCACAAAACCGACTTCAATCGGATAGCTATTGCGTCCGAATCCAGACGCTTCCACGTCCAGCACCGTAGGCAGGCTGATCGTTTCCGTGGCGGGGGCGTTGTCGGCTGGGGGCATGGATGGCTGCGTCGGCTTAGGGCTTTGGCGGATTGTGCAACAGCAAGCTGCAGGCGCTATCGGGGGTAACTACCGATCGCTTGTGGAAGACGGCAGCCACGCTCACTGCGCACCGTTTTCAGCACGTGCTTGTGAGCGACTCAACGTCCAGCTGAATGCAAGGCCGATGGAACTGCCCTGGCTTTGCGCAAACAGCGGGCTTGCGCGGTTGGCGGCACCGTCATGCCAGTCGTAGCGCGCAAAGGCAAAAATGTTCACATCCGGCCCCAGGCGTTTGATGCCGTCAATGCCGATGCGCGATCCGATCAGGCCGGCTTGTGCGTCATAAGCTGGCCGGTTTGCTGCGGCAAAGGCGCCGGGCACCTCATAAAAATAGCGGTTAAGTTGCTGGTCACCCAACATCAGACCGAACGCACCCTTGAGGCGCCAGTCGCCCTTTTGCTGCCACTCGTAGGCCAGCTTGGGCTCCAACGCATAGCCCACTTGGCGCACACCGGCGTTGAACTCCAGCACGGCGCGTAGGGGCAACTCCAGGGTAACGCGCTGGTCCGGCGCCGGTTCGGCGAGGTTTACCTTTACCCGAGGGCCAAATTCAATCAGCGTGCCCAGGTCCGGCATGCCCTGGCGCAGTTCTATGTCATTGGAACTGGCGGGCAGCGAAGCGGCAAAGCCGATGTCGAACTCTACGCGGTCGGTATGTAGCAGGCGCGCGCCCACGCCGTTGCGGTCAGCGCGCAGCACTTCACCGCGGTAGACAAAAAAGGGTAACGCCAGCGCGCGCTGGTTGCGTTGGTTGGAGGCTGGATAGGCGGGGCTCGAAAGGGCGCCGCCAATCACACCCACTTCCCACAATGGCTGTCCCCTTTGCTCGCTCTCTTGCGCGCAGGCCAGCCCCGGTAGGGACAGGGTCACGCACAGTGCGAGCAGGGTGCTGAATTGGGGGCAGGTGCGGGCCAGGGGACGCAATGCAGATGGGCAGATAAAAGGCATGGCCACAGTGTAACGAAGGGGGGTCCGCGATTTGCTATGCTGCACCGCATTCAGACTACCCGTGCCTTGACCTGCACTCAGCCCATGGCCAGCAGCCTTTTTGCCCTTCTCGACGATATTGCCACCCTTCTGGATGACGTGGCTTTGCTGACCAAGATTGCCGCTCAGAAAACGGCCGGCGTGCTGGGCGATGACCTGGCCCTGAATGCACAACAGGTGAGTGGCGTGGCGGCTGACCGTGAACTGCCTGTGGTGTGGGCCGTGGGCAAGGGCTCCATGGTGAACAAGGCAATCCTGGTGCCGGCGGCTCTGATCTTGAGCGTGACCCTGCCCTGGCTTATCACGCCGCTACTGATGCTGGGTGGCGCTTATCTGTGCTTTGAAGGCTTCGAGAAGTTGGCGCATTCCTTCATGCACCGCAAAGATGACCCGGATGATCTGAGTGATGAACTGATGCAGGCTCTGGCCGATCCAACGATAGACCTCGTGGCACTGGAAAAGGACAAGATCAAAGGTGCCATCCGTACCGACTTTGTACTGTCGGCAGAAATCATTGCCATCACCTTGGGCACGGTGCAAAACAGTGTCTGGACCACGCAACTGGCGGTGCTGGCGGGCGTGGCTTTTGTGATGACAGTGGGTGTTTACGGCCTGGTGGCTGGCATTGTGAAAATTGATGATCTGGGGCTGTATATGAGCCGACTACCGGTAAAGGCTGGTGGCAACCGCTGGAAGCAGAACTTGGGACTGTGGCTGCTGGACATGGCGCCTTGGTTGATGAAAACCCTCTCGGTGGTGGGCACGGCGGCCATGTTTTTGGTGGGTGGCGGCATTCTGTCGCACGGCCTGCCCTTTGTGCACCACGCTGTGCTGGCAGTGTCCGAAGCTTTTGTCGAAGGCGCCGGTGCAGGAGGCGCTGTTTTGGGCCCGGTGGTGACACTGAGTCTGGATATTCTGGTGGGGCTGGCCGCTGGCGCCGTTGTGCTGGTGCTGGTCATCGCAGCACAAAAGCTGCTGAAGGTTTTTAAACCGTCGCATGCAGACTAGGGTCTCTGACACTGCAACTGACGGACCCGCGCTTGCCACAGGCCTGACGCTGGCCGTTGTTGGTGCAATCGCCTTTAGCGCCAAAGCCATCATCGTCAAACTGGCTTACCGCCACGCTGTGGATGCCATTACTTTGATCATGCTGCGCATGCTGTTTGCGCTGCCGTTCTTTTTGGCCATTGCCTGGTGGACCAGTAGGCCGCGCCTCGGTGTGGCGCCGGTGGCGCTGACGCGTGCCGACAAGCTTGGCGTGCTAGGCCTGGGCTTCACGGGCTACTACCTGGCAAGCTTTTTGGACTTTGCCGGGTTGGCCTATGTCAGTGCGTCTCTGGAGCGCCTGATCCTGTATCTCAACCCGACGCTGGTGCTGCTGCTCGGGCGCACGCTGTACGGCAAGGCCATCAGCCGTAACCAGATGCTGGGCATGGCCATCAGCTATGGCGGCGTGTTGTTGGTGTTTGGCCATGAGGTGCATCTGACCGGTTC
>CANFNO010000284.1 GCA_947447845.1 Burkholderiales bacterium
GAGGCACGTCGTGCCGAGACTGGCACAGCGGAAAGAGGGAGTTTGAGTTCGGTAAGACGGATCATGACAGGGGCTCGTGGTGATCAAGCAAGCGGCAATGATACGTGCTCCAACCGGGCACTAGACAGGTACCCCGCGCTGCCCCTATATTTACAAAATAACAACCAGAAGTGACCTATATCAACAGCTACTTTTCACAAGGAGAGACAAATGAGCAACCCGGTGGGATGGTTTGAGATTTATGTCGATGACATGGCGCGTGCGCGCCGGTTTTACGATGCAGTGTTCCAGATCAGTCTGCAGCCTCTCGATGGAGCCGGGCCAGATATGCTGGCCTTTCCCTCATCCATGGAGCAATACGGTGCGCCTGGCGCGCTTGTGCATATGGAAGGGTTTAAAGCAGGCGGTAACAGCACCCTGGTGTACTTTTCCTGCAAGGACTGCGCTGTGGAGGAGTCCCGCGCGGTGGCTGCAGGTGGACGGATTCAAAAGCCCAAGATGTCTATTGGCCAGTATGGATTCATCTCCCTGGTGATAGATACCGAGGGCAATATGTTCGGCCTGCATTCCATGTGAAGCATGCCGGGTGGGCCGACCCATCAGCCCACCCGAGCGCCGGGTTTTGCGGCCTCAGGCTGGCAGAAAACCTTCTACCGACAAGTAGCGCTCGCCGGTGTCGTAGTTAAAGCCCAGCACGGTGGAGCCTGCCGGAATTTCCGGCAGCTTTTGTGCAATCGCGGCCAGTGTCGCGCCGCTGGATATACCCACCAGCAGACCTTCTTCACGCGCACTGCGGCGAGCGTATTCACGGGCGGGTTCTGCGTCCACCTGGATTACGCCATCGAGCAATTCGGTCAGCAGGTTTTTGGGGATGAAGCCGGCACCGATGCCTTGAATCGGGTGCGGGGAGGGCGCGCCGCCAGATATGACCGGCGAGGCACTGGGCTCCACCGCAAACACCTGGAGTTGCGGCCATTGGGCCTTGAGGACCTTGGCCACGCCGCTGAGGTGACCGCCAGTGCCCACGCCGGTAATGATGACGTCTACTCCGTTGGGGAAATCTTTCAAGATTTCCTGGGCCGTGGTGCGGACATGCACGTCAATGTTGGCGGGGTTCTCAAACTGCTGCGGCACCCAGGCACCCGGAGTCTGCAAGGCCAGTTCGTGAGCGCGGGCGATGGCACCCTTCATGCCCTTTTCGCGCGGCGTCAAATCGAAACTGGCGCCATAGGCCAGCATCAGGCGGCGGCGTTCGATAGACATGCTGTCGGGCATCACCAGAATCAGTTTGTAGCCTTTGACGGCTGCGACCAAAGCGAGGCCGACGCCGGTATTGCCGGAGGTGGGTTCAATGATGGTGGCGCCGGGTTTGAGTTCACCGCTTTTTTCTGCTGCCTCGACCATAGCCAATGCAATACGGTCCTTGATTGAGCCACCGGGGTTGGAGCGCTCGGACTTCACGTACACCTTGTGCGTGGTGCCAAACAGGCGGTTGATGCGGATGTGTGGCGTATTGCCAATGGTTTGCAGAACGTTGTCAAAGCTCATGGTTTGCTCCTGATGGGGATGTTTATGCTGCCATTGTGGGGCAGTTTTTAAATCGATTTCGGTATATGGATATGCGCTGCCCGTTCAGGCCTGATAATTGTCGTGTGAAGCCCGCCAGACCACCGCTGGTGCAATCTGGGAAACCAGGCATTGGAGGAACGTCCGGACTGCAAAGGGCAGCGTAGCAGCTAACGGCTGTCCACCGACAAGTCGACCACGCAAGTGGAAGTCCCTAAGGTGAGGATTAGAGCAACAGAGACGAGCCAATTAAGTTTGGATGAAACGGGCAATCTCTACGCGCAGCAATACCAAGTAGGCACACGTTGACGGGGCCCCCGGAGTGTGCGGGTAGGTAGCATTGAGCCGTTCGGGCAACCGGCGGCCCAGATTAATGGTGGTCACATGGGGGGAAACCCCTGTGCACAGAATCCGGCTTATCGGTGGGCTTCACACTTTTCTAACCATTTTTGGGTTATGGTTACTGCATCGAACGCCATTAATTGGAGGTCATATGCGAGTTGTACGCGAGTTGCTAAATACACAAGACCCACTGTGGAGCCTGAGTCCAAAAGACAGCGTCTTTGATGCACTCCAGACTCTGTCTGATCATGATGTAGGCGCCTTGGTGGTTTTGGATCAGGGCAAGTTGGTCGGGGTCCTTTCCGAACGTGACTACACCCGCAAGATCGCCTTGGCCGGCAAGTCTTCCAAGGACACATTGGTCAGCGAAATCATGACGTCAAAAGTGCTCACGGTGGATGCCCACACCCGGGCCGAAGATTGCATGGCGCTGATGAGCCAAAAGAAGATTCGCCATTTGCCCGTCATGGACGGCGACAAGGTTCTTGGCATGATCTCCATCCGCGACCTGCTCGATGAGATCATCGCCGACCAGGAAGCCACCATCAGCCAGTTGCAGTCCTACATCGTCAGCTGACTTTACCCCCACACTTGCCGCTGCGCGTGGTGCGCTGCCCCCCGAGGGGGTGCGTTTAGCCTTGGGGCGGCCCGGCGGCTAGACTAAAACTTCTCGTAGGCGCTGAGAAAACGCCATTGGCCGACGGGCAAGTCCGTTAGTGCCATACGACCGATGCGGATGCGGCGCATGGCCTGTATTTCAAGGCCGGCCTTGCCGCACAGGTAAGCCACCAGGCCTGGATGCGCGCCTTTGATGGCGAAGCGCAGCTTGCTGAGTTCTGGTGTGGAACTATTTACGCTGAACTTGACCTGGGGCAGCGGGTTGCGCTCATCGTTCAGCGCGCGGGCAATTTTCTGCAGCGCCTCGGGTTGCACCTCGCCCGTGACGTCCACAATGATTTCGTGTTCCATAGATCCCATGTCTTCACTGAGTTTGCGCACCATGCGCCAGTCCTGCGTAAACACCACCAGACCACTGGCACCGGTTTCCAAAGGCACTTCTGCTTCCAGGTGCAGAAAATGGCGTTTCAGCGCGCGAATTTCCGATTGGTCGTTGCTGTAACGGTTTGCGACCGTCAGCAGGGAGCGAGCATTGGGAATCTGCTGTTTGTTACTTTTGCCACGTGCGTGCTGCGCGGCGCGGGGCGGATCGTCCTCGTCTTCATCGTCATCTTCTTCAACACCGTCGAGCCAGCCCGAGGGTTTATTCAAAATCAGCGTGATGTCTGCTGTGTTCAACAGCGTGGCTTCAGGCGAAATCGTGACGGTTTGATTCAGCACGCGAAATGGAGGGTCTTCGACCACCACGCCATTCACCATCACCCATCCACCTTCGATGTACTGCTCGGCTTCGGTGCGCGAGCAGCCTTTGAGTGCCATGACGCGTTTGGACAGGCGCTCGCCCTCGCTCTCGGCTAACGCCGCAGGCTTGGGGTCACGGTCTGCGGTGCGAGGGCGGTTCCTGGGCTTGGCGTTTGAGGGAGCGGCAGGGCGGTGGTCGCCTGCCGAAGGGAGCGGTCGGTTGGCCATCGGGTTGCTGGCGGCGTAAGCCGCCCGTTTGATGGCGCGATTGGACTCGGGCCGTCCCGATTCGGTACGGGCCGGCTGCTCGGTGCGCGCCGGGGGTTGGCCTTCCGGCCGTGCCGCTCTTCGGAAAGTACTCATGCTGCGCTCGTTTCAATAGATGGGTTTGCTTGTTGCTGAATATGTTCCACATGGGCCAGCAGAGACCGTTTGGCCACTGGCCAGATACGTGGGTCTACGTCGTCGTAGGCTAAGGGCAGCCATTGGTCCAAATCGCCATTGGGGTTGGACCGCATGACCGCTTCAATCTTTGCCTCGCGCCGTAGGCGGTGGGTCTTGAGGTGGGTAATGGCACCTAGTGGGTCGCCTATAACGTGCCCGTGGGCCGGCAAGATGAATTCCACCTGCATCTCGGCGCATTGCGCAGCCAGTACGTCCAGCGAATGCAGGTAGTGGCCCATATGGCCGTCCGGCGGGTCAATCACGGTGGTGCTGCCGTTCAGGATGTGGTCGCCGGAAAACAGCAGGCCGTCTTCTTCCAGCAGCAGGCACACATGGTTGGCGGCATGGCCGGGCGTAAAGATCACCCGCAGGCTGTGAGACGGGTCTTGTGCATCCGGCGGCGCCAGCAGCAACACCTCACCGTCCAGCAGCGCGAGGTCGGGTGTGAATTCGCTGGCTGCGCGCGCCGTGGGTGCCGAGGGCAGCCCCAATATGGCGGGTGCTGTAGCAACAGGCGCTGCATTCGCCTCATGGCCACCCTGTGCACACAGCGCCTGCAGAGGCTTGGCGCCGGGGGAGTGGTCGGGGTGCGAGTGGGTGCACACAATCATGCGGATATTGCCGCCGTTGCCATCCGCGAAGCGTGCCGCCTGCCAGAGGCGCAGCAAGTGGTCGGCATCGGCCGGGCCGGGATCGATGGCAATAAAACCGGTGTGGGCGTCGCCTACCAGGTAGCTATTGGTGCCAGGGCCGGTCATTACACCGGGGTTGGGTGCGGTCAGGCGCAACACGCTTTTCAGAATGGCCACGGGGGCGTCGGTTTGCCAGTCGGTTGGCGCGGGTACGGGGCCAACTTCGGGCCGGAGAATTTGCGAGGGTCTGGGCATGCGGGCCATTTTGCAACCAAAAGCAAAGGCTGCTGCGTTTTGGTGCTGATACGTGACGCTTGGGGTGAGGCGGGAGCGCCATGCGCGGATAATTGGGTCTATGCGAATTCCGTTCACCAAAATGCAGGGCGCGGGCAACGACTTTGTCGTGCTCGACGAGACCCGTGGCCGCTTCGGCCTGA
This sequence comes from Burkholderiales bacterium, assembly GCA_947447845.1. The sequence continues at coordinate 4,781 of CANFNO010000284.1, forward strand.
CACCCGCGCACTATCGTTTCCTGGGTGACCGCCACTTCGGCGTGGGCGCCGACCAGATACTCACCGTGCGCCCCTCGCCCGCCGAGGGCATTGACTTTGAATATGTCATTCACAACGCCGATGGTCGCGAGGTGGAACAGTGCGGCAATGGCGC
>CANFNO010000285.1 GCA_947447845.1 Burkholderiales bacterium
GGCAGTGGGTGGCCTGGCACTGCTGTGGATTGCCTACCAACTGTTGGCCGATGCCGATGGCAACGAACACGAGGGGCCGTCTGCGACCACTTTCATGGGGGCCATGAAGACCATCATCGTCGCCGATGCTCTGATGGGCGTGGACAACGTGCTGGGTGTGGCGGGCGCGGCCCATGGAGCTTTTGACCTGGTGATCATTGGCCTGCTCATCAGCGTGCCGATCGTCGTCTATGGCAGCACCGTGGTGCTGCGCCTAGTAGAGCGTTTTCCGATCATCATTCAGCTAGGCGCAGCAGTGCTGGCATTTACCGCCGCAAAGATGGTGGTCAGCGAACCGCTGCTGACCGGTATCTTTGGCGATGCCCATTTCCCCATGTCAACAGAACAAATTGCCGCTCGCTGGTCCGCCTATGGTGTGGCGGTGGTCGGTGTGTTGGGCACTGCTTGGTGGGCGCAACGTAAAGCGTAGCTTGCCGCTGCGCGTGCTGCTATGCTGAAAGCATGAAACTTCTTCTGAAATGGCTTCTCAGCGCGACGGCCCTGTTGGCGGTGGCGCATTTGTACTCTGGCGTGGTAGTTCAGAGCTTTTCTGCGGCGTTGATCGCGGCGCTGGTCATCGGGCTTTTGAATACGCTGCTGCGCCCGATCCTGATCGTGCTGACCTTGCCGGTCACGGTGATCACACTGGGGCTGTTCCTGTTTGTCATCAACGCACTGATGTTCTATTGGGCCGCAGCGCTGCTGGACGGTTTTCAGGTGCGAGGCTTCAGCGCCGCGCTGATCGGCTCTCTGCTCTACACCCTGCTTGGCATGGTGATCAACTCAGCGCTCGAGAGTATGTTCTCTAAGAATTGACTCCATCTGCCGCGCACGCGTGTCCACGATCGATGCCTCGAAGTGGTCGCTTGCCAGAATACTTTTGCGCGCCATATCCTGCGCCACTTTGAAACGGGTCAGCGCTGCGATGTAGTCCAGTTGCGCCACATTGATTTCAGCCTCTGCCCGCACGGCAGCTACCGGTCGACCAAGGGCCACGTTGGCAGCCGCCAGCGATTGCCAGGCCAGTGCATCGCGCGGGTGGTCGGCTACCCAGGTTTGTAGATATTGTGCGGCGGAGTCTGCCTTGCCAGATAGGGTGTCGGTATGCGCGCGCAGCAACAAGGCTGCACGGCTGGTATCGGCCTGAAAACTGGTTGACTTCACAAGGCGCGCTGCGGTTGCCATGTCTCCCTGCACCAAGGCCGCCTCGAGCGACAGCAATGCCGTTAATCGCGCAGCAGATGAATCGGCCACAGTGCGCTCCTGCAAGAGCGCCAGCGTCGCTTGGGCAAGCGAAAAATCCCTCTGTTTAAGGGCCGCCAGCGTGGCACCATACAGGCTGCCAACCTGTGCTGCAGCAGGCATCTTCGCCAGATTGCCGGGTTGCGCCTCCTGCTCCCACGCGCGCAGCGCATCCACTGCCGGGTTGGACAACACCCGCGCACGGGCCGCCACCATGGCGTGTTCCAGTGTGGTGACCGGGCGGGTGCCGGCTTGCTCGGACTGGCGCACGCGTGACTGCATGTCGGCAATGCGTTCGGTGTTCAGGGGATGGGAGCGCAAATACGGAAATCCTCCCGCGTCATTGAGACGGCTGGACTGTTGCAGCTTTTCAAACATGCTGACAAAGCCTTGGGGAGCAAATCCAGCCTGGGTCTGCACGACAAAACCAATTCGGTCGGCCTCGCGCTCCATATCGCGCGAGTAATTGAGCTGACTTTGCGCTGCAGCGGCCTGGCCGCCAACAATCGTGGCCTGGGCGGCACTGGGGTCCTTGCTAGCCGCCAGAATGCCCAAGATCATGGCGCCCATCAGCCAGGGCGCCTGCGCCGCCTGGCGCGACATGGAGCGCGAAATATGCCGTTGGGTGACGTGGCTGAGTTCGTGAGCCAGCACGGAAGCCAGTTCATCGCGGCTGGTCACAATGCCCACCAGACCCAGATGCAAGCCGAAATAGCCGCCGGGCAGGGCGAACGCGTTGACCGTACGGTCACGCCCCAGCAGGATTTCCCAGGCAAACAGATCGTCCAATTGAGGAAGCAACTCGCCACGCTTGCGGGATGCCGCAATCAATGGCTGCCAGATGCCTTGCACGTAATCCATGATGACGGGGTCATCGATGTAATCCGGATCCCGGTACAACTCGCGCGCGATGCGGTCGCCAATGCGCCGTTCGGCAGAAGGGGTCAGGTCGTTTCCGTCGCCCAGATTGGGCAGTGCCGCGACCGCGCCTTGCGGAGCTTGGGCTTGCGGCAGGGCGGGACTCGCCAACAGTGTTAGCACGCTCAAAAGAACGGCTTGACTGACCTGCGCAAGGCGAAAACGCGGAAGTGTTTTGAGTAATGCCATCTGAATGCGTTGGTAAGCAGGGCTACAGGATGCCACCAAGCTAAGGGAGTGCGCGTCAAGCTCGGGTAAAGTCCTGATTATGAGCACCTTCACCCACTTTGACGCCCACGGCCAAGCCCACATGGTGGACGTAGCCGCCAAGCAGCCCACGCACCGCATCGCCCTGGCCCAGGGCCGCATTGAAATGCTTCCCGCCACCCTGGGCTTGATTGAATCCGGCACGGCCAAAAAGGGCGATGTGCTGGGAATTGCACGGATTGCCGGCATCCAGGGTGCCAAGCGCACCAGCGACCTGATTCCGCTGTGCCACCCGATCGCGCTGACCCGCGTGGCCATGACCCTTGATGCGGTGCTCGCAACAGACGTGCTACCTGCCCATGTGCTGTGCAGCGCGACCGCCGAAACCGTGGGCCCTACTGGTGTGGAAATGGAAGCGCTAACTGCTGTGCAAGTCGCTCTGCTCACGATTTACGATATGTGCAAAGCTGTGGACCGGGGCATGACCATCACCGACGTGAAGCTGCTGGAGAAGCACGGTGGCAAGTCAGGGAGCTTTGTCGCGGAAGCGTAGGCACGGACTTTCAATGGGTCGCGACATGTATAAAAAAGTGTATTTTTTATACACATGCAGACTATCATGCAAAGAATTTTTTAATTGCTGTACACGTTGCACTTCTTCCTGGCCCACCCATGCCTGCACTCACGCCGCTTGAGCAACTCAACTCTGCCCGATTCGAGACGCCAGCCATCCTCAAGAGATTGGCAAGCAGTAGCCGCAAGCTCGCGGAACTCAAAGGCATTGCGGCCTCCATTCCCAACCAGGGCATTCTGATCAACGCGCTGGCGCTACAAGAGGCCAAGGACAGCTCCGAGATCGAGAACATCGTCACCACCCATGACGAGTTGTTCAAAGACGATGTGTTGCCCGAATCGTTTGCCAACTCCGCCGCCAAAGAGGTGCTGCGCTACCGTCAGGCACTACGGGTCGGGTTTGAGCAAGTGCGCAGCAGCGGCTTGCTCACTTGCAACCACATCATCCAGATTCAAGGGGAACTAGAGCGCAACAACGCGGGTTTTCGCAAACTGCCAGGCACAGCGCTAAGAGATGGCGCTGGACAAACGATCTACACCCCACCGCAAGACCCGGCAGAAATCGTCGCACTGATGGGTGAATTGGAACGCTTCATCAACCAGGCCGATCTGTTTGATGCCGATCCCTTGATCAAAATGGCGCTGATTCACCACCAGTTTGAGAGCATCCACCCCTTTTACGACGGCAATGGCCGCACAGGACGCATTGTGAACGTGCTCTACCTCGTGAGAGAGGGTTTACTCGACATTCCAGTGCTCTACCTCAGCCAACACATCGTGCGCCACAAGGCAGACTACTACCGACTGCTGCAAACAGTGCGTGACGAAGATGCCTGGGAAGATTGGGTGCTGTACTTGCTAGAAGCGGTGGAGCAAACCGCCGGGCAAACCATCAGCACTGTGCAGGCCATCAAAGCCGCGCTGTTTGACTACAAGCTGCGCATTCGTGCTGGCTACAGGTTTTATAGCCAGGATTTAATCAACAACCTGTTCATGCACCCCTACACCAAGATCGAGTTTGTGCAGCGGGACTTAGGCGTGTCGCGCATCACGGCCACGAAGTACCTTGAGGCTTTAACTGAAGGCGGGTTTGTACAAAAGAAAAAAGTTGGACGCGGCAACTACTACGTGAATCTGGCATTGAACAAAGTTTTGCAAGGTCAGGCCACGGGCGCGCCATAGAAGTTGGCTCAAGTGGGACGTGCGACGATTGAAGTCAGGGAGCTTTGTCGCTGGCGCCTGAGAATTGCGTTTGCTTCCATAGCGCATATTCCTTCGGGAAGGCGGCCTGATAGCGCTGCTCGAAATAGGTCGCTTCGTCGCGGTTCTTCATCAATGACGCGCTGTTGATCAGCTTTTCGACCACGGATTGCTCAGGTGAAAAATGCAGCATGTCCAGCGCCAGCGCATGGATGTGCGGCGCGCTTTCCCGTGTCAGCGGTGTGATCCCCAACTCGGCAAACTTCAGCTGATCGGCAAACAGCCAGGAGTCACGCGTCTTGTCCAAGGTGTCCTCGCGGTATAGAGCAGAACGCTCTGACACGGGCAGGTAAATCTGGCTAATGCGCCAGTAATCCCAGCCCACATAGGCGCTGACGGCGATCAATAGGGCAGCGGTCATCACGGGCAGGGCAGCAAGCGACTGCTTTGCGTGTATTTCCGCAAACGCGCTTTCGGCTTTCGAGGGCCGGGTTTGCCACAGCAGCCACACGGCCAGTAGCGCTGCCAACTGGAATGGCGCGTACCACAAGGGATATTCGAGCATGCTGTGCAAACCAATCACAGCCAACACCGCCCATGCCATTTGCCGCGTTGCATCTGGCTCGCGCCAGGGCTTGGCGCGCAGCACCAGCCACATCAACACACCGCAGAAAACCAGCGCAAACGGGAAGCCCAACTCCACCGCCAGATGCAGCGGCAAATTATGGGCATTGCCCAGAATCTCGCA
>CANFNO010000286.1 GCA_947447845.1 Burkholderiales bacterium
CTGGACTTACGAAGCGATTCAGGAGGGCTTGGTGGACCGCACCAAGACCGTTCAGATTGGTATCCGTTCCAGCGGTGAACGCGCCGCGCGTGAATACGTGAAAGACCAGGGGGGACTGATCTATACCGCTTGGGATTTACGCGGCAAGGATGGTGCGAATCTGGACGCAATCCTTGCGCAAATCAAAACGCGCATTGGTGCTACGCCTTGCTACCTGACGCTGGACATCGATTGTCTGGACCCCGCCTTTGCCCCCGGCACTGGCACCCCCGAGCCCGGTGGCATGACAAGTTCCCAGGTGATGACTTTCCTGGAGGAACTGGCACCGCTCAACTTCGTGGGCATGGACTGCGTGGAAGTGGCGCCGACCTATGACCACGCAGAGCTCACCAGCAACGCCGCCGCGCAATTTATCTGGACCTATCTGTGCGGACAGATCGCCAGACAAGCCCCCACGCTTGCCGCTTCGCGTGTTGCGCTGCCCCCCGAGGGTGCGCGTTTCGCCTTGGGGCGGCCCGGCGGCGAAGCATCCACTTGAAAGACACCACCATGTTGCTTGACTCCGATACCCAACTTAACCAGAAAAGCTATTACGAGGCCAGCGCCCGGCGTGACCCCCTGACTGAGCCGCTGCAAGGCGACATCAGCGCCGACGTGGTGGTGGTCGGGGCCGGTTACGCGGGCTTGTCTGCGGCGATCGAATTAGCAAAGCGCGGCTTCAAGGTGGTGGTTCTGGAGGCGGATCGCGTTTGCAGTGGCGCGTCCGGACGCAACGGTGGCCAAGCCATCGCGGGCTACGCCAGCGGGCAGGAACCCTTTGAGCAACAACTGGGCAAGGTGGAGGCGCGCAAGGCCTGGGACATGTCGATCGAGTCCATGGCATTGATCGACCAGCGCATTGCCGAATTCCAGATCGAATGTGACTATGTAGCGGGTTACCTTTATGTGGCCGACTCCGAGCGCAAGGCGCGTGCACTGGAGGCTGATATGCAGACCATGGAGCGCGACTATGGCTTCAATGTGGATTTCAAACGGGGTGCCGCGGTGCAGCAGCATATCCAAAGCCCGCGCTATTGCGCCTCGGCCTACGAGAGTCGCTCCGGGCACCTGCATCCGCTGAAGTTTGGGCTCGGCCTGGCACGCGCGGCGCGCACTTTGGGTGTGCAGATATTCGAGCAATCCGCTGTGGTGGACATAGCGCGTGGCCCCAAGCTCAAGGCCAAGACAGCACGTGGTTCTGTGACCGCGCAGTTCGGTGTGCTAGCGGGCAACTGCACGCTAGGCGAATACGGCCCTCGCGTCGCACCGGAGTTGACGCCGCGCATCATGCCGGTGGGAACTTACATCATCGGCACCGCGCCCTTGGAGGCAGCACAGTGCGAGCGCTTGATACCGAGCAACGCGGCTGTCTGCGACAACAATTTTGTGCTGGATTACTTTCGCTTCAGTGCTGACCGGCGCATGTTGTTTGGCGGGCGTGTCAGCTACTCGACCCGCACCCCGGCCAAGCTGGGCGAGGTCATGGCCCGGCGCATGGGGCAGGTGTTTCCGGAACTTGGCAACGTACCCGTGGACTTTGTCTGGGGCGGCTTTGTCGACATCAGCATGAACCGCGCGCCGGATTTCGGGCGGCTGGGGTCCAATTTGTTTTACCTGCAGGGCTTTAGCGGCCATGGAGTGGCGCTGACGGGACTGTCTGGCAAGGTGGTGGCCGAGGCCGTGGCCGGACAAGCTGAGCGCTTTGATGTGTTTGCCAAATTGCAGCACCGCAAGTTTCCCGGCGGTTCTTTGTTGCGCACGCCCAGTCTGGTGCTGGGCATGGCCTACCACCAACTCAAAGACCGGCTGTAGACACCTACGCATGCCGGTGCCCGTTGCGGGCTTAATTCAGGCGCGCAAGGTCCGCGTTAATCGCCTTGGCCAGCACCGGGCCGTAGCGCGCAATATCGGCCAGCGGTGCGTAGCCGTAGCCAATGACCAGTCCCTTGGCATCGGTGCGTTCCAGGCAATAAGCGCTCAGAGCACGCACCGTCAAGCCCAAATCGCCAATCCGCAGTGCCAGCGCCTGGTCATCGACTGAGGCGGGCAGGCGCAGGCACAGGTGCAAGCCCTGTTCCGCTCCGGTGATCTGCGCGTGCCGCCCCAAGCAGGGTTGCAGGGCTTCCAGCAGGCATTGACGGCGCTCCGCATAACTGTGGCGGGCGCGGCGCAGGCTGCTGGCAAAGTGTCCCAATTCAATGAATTCGGCCAAAGCTGCCTGCAATGGCATCTGACCGGGGCGGTTCAGGTCGTAGTGCGCCTGTTTGAAGGCGGTCACCAGGCGTTTTGGCACCACCAGATAGCCGAGCTTGAGGCCGGGGTACAGCACTTTGGAAAAGGAACCCATGTAGAGCACCCGCTGATCCTGATCCAGCCCGGCCAGTGATGACAGGGGCGGGCCGCTGAAACGAAACTCGCTGTCGTAGTCGTCTTCCAGAATCCAGGCGTTGTGGGCGCTGGCGATCGAGAGTATTTGCTGGCGGCGTGGCAGAGACATCACGGCGCCCGTGGGATATTGATGCGAAGGCGTGGTGTAAATCAGGCGTGGCCGGTGCTTCTCATCGGCGGCTGTTGGCGCCATGCCGTGCTCATCCACCTTGACCGGGTGGGCCCGCAAGCCCGTGGCCATAAAGGCCTTGATAGCGCCCCAATAGGCCGGGTCTTCCAACCATACGGTGTCGCCATGGTCACCCAGCAATTGTGCGCAAAGCTCTAGTGATTGTTGCGTTCCGCTGGTGATGATGACTTGCTCGACATCCAGTGGCACGCTGCGAAATACGCGCAGATAGTCGGCCACGGCACGCCGGAGCGGGGCGTGGCCACCGGAGTAGCTGTAGTCCAGCATCTCGGGGTAGGTCATGCGCCAATGCTTGTTTTGCAGGCGCTGCCAGAGTGCAACCGGGAAAGCACTGAAGTCGGCCAGCCCGGGGGTGAAGGGTTGCACTTCCAGTTGCGTGGCGCAAAAAGTGGTGCTCAGTGCCGTGCCACGTTTGGATAACTGGGCTTGACCTGCCGATATCCGCGCGTGGGGTGTGCGGGCATGCGACTTGGGTACGTTCTCGTTGACGTAGGTGCCACTGCCCACGCGGCTGGCCAGATAGCCCTCCACGCCCAGCTGGTTGAGCGCTGCCACCACCGTATTGCGCGAGAGCTTCAGGTCTTGTGTGAGCTCCCGGCTGGACGGTAGGCGGTCACCGGCTGCGATTTTTCCGTCCAGGATGGCGCGGCGCATCGCCTCGTAGAGCTGCCGGTGCAGCGGCATGTTGTCCTGCTGGCTCAGGCGCGCCATTTCGGTGAGTAGAAGTTCGGACAGCATGCAGATTCCCGCCTTTGATATTTCTCAATTGGCACCATGGAGCCACTTCAAATGGCTCCGCTTTGGGTCCAATTTTGCAACACAATAGCGCAAAGAATACGGAGACAAGAATGAAAAAGCCACCTTCACTGGTCTGGCTTCCTGCTGATCATCGCCTTTTGGGATCGGAGGAACGCAGCATGCCTTTCCTGGTCCTGGGCGACAAATATGCCCGGGCCGTAAAAGTTAACGCCCACGCACAACCCGTGCTGTTTCCGCTGGCGGATGCCGATCAGATCGACACCTTGTTGATGCTGGTGGACGGCGTCATGCTGACCGGCTCCCCCTCCAACGTACATCCCTCGCGCTTTGGCAGCAGCCTGGATGACGCATGCCTGATGCTTGACGAAGAGCGCGACAAGCTGACACTGGCCTTGGTCCAGGCCTGCGTGGCACAGGGTGTGCCGCTACTTGGCATTTGCCGCGGCTTTCAGGAAATCAATGTGGCCCTGGGTGGCACCTTGCACCAGAGGGTGCACGATTTGCCCGAGCATCTGGACCACCGTGAGTCACCAGACGGCGCCTATGAACTGCAATACGGTCCCAGCCATGCGGTGCGCTTCGAGAGCGGTTCGGCGTTTGCGCGTTGGGCTGGTTCGGATTCGGCGATGGTGAACTCGGTACATGGCCAGGGCGTGGCTCGTCTGGCACAAGGATTGCGTGCGTTAGGGTTTGCGCCCGACGGATTGGTTGAGGCGTTCGAGGTGCAAGGCGCGAAAGCTTTTGCCTACGCGGTGCAATGGCATCCAGAATGGAAGGCGTCCGAAAACGCGTTTTATTCGGCAATATTTAAGTCCTTTGGCGAAGCCTGCGATGCGCGGCGGGCACAACGTCTGGGCAACTGAAAACTACGCTGCCATGCAGCAAGGAGAGAGCGATGACTGAAACTAAAAATATGAACTTCAACGATCTTGAACAATGGCTCAATGAGCGCCGTGTCACCGAGGTGGAATGCCTGGTACCCGACTTGACCGGTGTGGCGCGCGGCAAAATTCTGCCCCGTGCCAAGTTCACCGAAGACCGTGGCATGCGCTTGCCGCAAGCCATTGTGGCCATGGGCGTGACGGGCGAGTTCCCTGAGAGCGGCCCGTACTACGACGTGATCGACCCCACCGATAAGGACATGCAACTGCGCCCGGACCCATCCACCGTGCGTATCGTGCCTTGGGCCACAGACCCCACAGCGCAGGTGATTCACGATTGCTTTGACCATGCCGGCAATCTGGTGCCGTTTGCACCGCGCTCGGTCCTGCGCCGCGTTTGCGACCTGTTTGCAGCCGAAGGTCTGCAGCCCATCGTTGCGCCAGAGCTCGAGTTTTACCTGACGGCCCGTAACACCGATCCCAACACCTTGCTGAAGCCGCCCATTGGCCGCAGCGGACGGGCGGAGACCTCACGTCAGGCCTACAGCATTGATGCGGTGAACGAGTTTGACCCGCTGTTTGAAGAAATTTACGACTACAGCGACAAGATGGAACTCAACGTGGATACCTTGATCCACGAAGTGGGCGCCGGTCAGATGGAAATC
>CANFNO010000287.1 GCA_947447845.1 Burkholderiales bacterium
GCAAACCCACCAGCGGATCGGGCATCACCAACTTGGCGAACAGTGCCGCCACATAGGCACCCATGCCGAAGAAGGCTGCGTGACCGAGCGAAACGATGCCGGTGAAACCCAGAATCAGGTCCAGCGAAACGGCAAACAGGGCGACGATGGCGATCTCGTTGATCAGCAGGGCGCGCGACTGCAGCACAAAGGGCGAGGCCAGCAGGGCGATCCACAGCACGGCTTCCCACCAGACCCAACGCACAGGCACTTTCATGACTTGCCCCCCTGGCGCACAAACAGACCTTGCGGGCGCCAGATCAGGATGGCAATCATCAGGCTGTACACAATGAAGGCACCGAGTTTGGGGATGTAGTACTTGCCAGCCACATCGGCCACGCCCAACAGCAGGGCCGCCAAAAGCGGGCCGGTAATGCTTGAGGTGCCACCCACAGCCACCACGATCAAAAAGTAAATCATGAACTTAAGCGGAAAGCTCGGATCCAGGCCCAGCACTTCGGCACCTAAAGCGCCACCAAGACCGGCAAGGCCGGAGCCCACGGCAAAGGTGGTGAGGAACACGACGTTCACGTTAATGCCTAGGCCAGCGGCCACGCGCTGGTCATCCACCGACGCACGCAGACGGCTGCCAAAGCGGGTCTTGGCCAGGATGTATTGCAAAGCCACGGTGAGCGCGGCGCAGACGGCAATGATGAACAGGCGGTAATGGCCCATGCCCAGCATCCAGGCGCCTTCGCCGATTTCGGTACGCCCCTTGAGCCATTCCGGCAACTGGATGATCTGCTGCGTGGAGCCGATGAAGTAGTCGGTACTGGCCACAGCCATGAAGGTCAAGCCGATGGAAAACAGCACCTGATCCAGGTGCGGCTTGTTGTAAAGCGGCCTATAAAGCGTGCGTTCCAGCGCGCCACCCAAAAGCGCCGAGCCCAGAAAGGCTAAAGGCAAACAGACCAGAAACGGCACCCCCGCACGCTGCATCAGCAGCACCGTGATGTAGCCACCCGCCATAGCAAAGGCGCCATGGGCCAGGTTGATGAAATTCATCAGGCCCATGGTCACTGCCAGCCCGACGGCCAGGATGAACAACAGCATGCCGTAGGCAATGCCGTCGAATAACAAAGTCAACACGTGATACCCCCACGTTCGCCCACTGCGTGTGGCTCTCTGCCCCCCATGGGCGCGCGTTTTACCTTGGGGCGGCCCGGCGGTAAAACCTTGACCTCCTCACCGTGCAGTGTGTGCATGCTTAGCGCGCTTTGCCGGGGTCTTTCACGTCTTTGATAACGTCAAATTCCACGTTGTAGAGCTGGCCATCTTTGCGTTCTACCTTGCGCAAGTAGATGTTTTGCACCACGTCGCGGGTTTGCGCGTCAATGAACATGGGGCCGCGCGGGCTCTCGAAAATTTGACCCTTCATCGCGGCCAGCAACGCGTCGCCACCGCCATTACCCTTGGTGGCTTTCAGCGCTTCGTAAATCACGCGCATGCCGTCGTAGCCGCCAACTGCCATGAAGTTGGGACGCATGCCCTTGTTGGCTTTCTGGAATGCTTCGACAAACTTCTTGTTGGTGGCAGACGGGTGGTAGGTCGAGTAATGGTGGGAGGTGACCACGCCGATGGCGCCATCGCCCATGTCGTTGAGTTGGTCGTCATCAGTGATGTCGCCAGTGCCGATCAGCCGGATACCGGCCTTGTCCATGCCTCGCTCCAGAAACTGTTTCATGACGGCAGCACCTGCACCGGACGGCACAAACACAAACAACGCGTCGGGCTTCAGGTCACGCACTTTTTGCAGGAATGGGGCGAAGTCCGGGCCGCGCAGGGGCACGCGCAGGGATTCGATGACCTTGCCGCCGTTGAAGGTGAGGCGTTCTTTGAAAAACTTCTCCGCATCAATGCCGGGACCATAGTCGCTGACCAGGGTTACCACCGTCTTGATGCCGTTCTTGGGGGCCCAGTCTGCTAGCGAGACCGATGCCTGCGGCAAGGTGAAACTGGTGCGCACGATATAGGGCGAGGCTTCGGTGATGCTGGAGGTGGCAGCGGCCATCACCACTTGGGGCGTCTTGGACTGGGTGGCAATAGGGGCCGTTGCCAAGGCGGAAGGCGTGATGCCGAAACCGGCCAGCACATCCACCTTGTCGTTGACGACCAGTTCTTGCGCCATGCGTTTGGTGACATCAGGCACGCTGGTGTCATCCTTGACGATCAGCTCGATCTTTTTGCCGGCAACGGAGTCGCCGTTTTGCGCCATGTAAAGCCGGGCGGCCGCTTCAATCTGGCGTCCGGTGGTGGCCTGTTGCCCGGTCATGGGCAGAATCAGTCCGATTTTGAAGGTGTTGCCATCGGCCAGAACGACGCTGGACGACAAGGCGGAAATGGCCAGCATGGTGGCGCTCAGAAACAGTCTCTTATGCATATTGTGTCTCCTAAAAAATGTCATTATCTGGCATGGTCCGTGCAAACCGACCTATTTGCAAGTGCAATTCCATACTGATAGCTATAACGATTTTGAATAGCTGCTAGCCTTGCCTCCATGCGATGGTTTGCGGCGGTTTGGCTTAGCATGATGCCCATAAGGAAGATCCGATTCTCAGGAGACAAAATGAAACACAGCAGTTTGCAGACCATTCGCGAAGAGCATTCCTCCCTGGCAGCCATGCTGCAATCGCTGCGCATGATGCTCAAACGCGGCCCAGGGTCCGACCCGCAGCAATTCTTTGACGTGCTGGGCGCCATGCTGTTTTACATCGATGAATTCCCCGAGAAGTTGCACCACACCAAGGAGACCACCTTGCTGTTTCCGCGCGTGCTCCAGGCTTCACCTGCGGTGCGTGCGACGATTGAGCGCCTGGACCATGACCACCAGAAAAGCGAGGCCGGGGTGCGCGAATTGCAGCACCTGCTGATGGCCTGGGAACTGCTGGGCGAGTCGCGCCGCAAGGCCTTTGAAGACCACTGCACCCGCTACCTGGATGCCTACATGGAACACATGAAGCTCGAGGAGCAGGTCATCCTGCCCGAAGCAGAGAAGTGCCTGAGCCCCGCCGACTGGCTGGAACTGGACGCGGCCTTTGCACAAAACACCGACCCGCTGAATGGCAAATACGCGCGCGACCCGGTGTACGACAAGCTCTATTCCCGCATCGTCAGCACGGCGCCTGCGCCGATTGGCCTGGGTCAGGCCTGAGTCGGGACACGGCCTCCAACTCGCCGCGCAACCACAGATGGGCCGGATCCAACTGGTGGCGCCGGTGCCAGATCATGTACATCGGCATGTCAGGGCATGGCAGCGGCACCGGCACTGACTCCAAACCACGCAGCAAGGTCGTCTGCAACATGCCGGGCGCTGTCGTCAACAATTTGCTTCCATGGATGAAGGACGCCAGGCCTGAAAAAGCCGAAACCGTGACCGAGAATCTGCGCACGATCTGCTGTGCAAGCATCCATTGGTCCAGGTCCAACGCACGGGGCGGTTCATACACCACGGTAATGTGCTCGGCTGCCAGGTAGTCCTCCAGGTTGCGCGGGGCTTCGCGCTGTGTCGGGTCGTAAAACACCCGGTACGCGTCCGAAAACAAGCGCTTTTGCACAATGTCCGACCCATCTGGCGGGCGCGGACTAATGACCAATTGGCAGTGATCGTTGCGCAGCATGTCCAGCGTAGGCACGCCCGAGGGAATGATGTGCAACACCACGCCCGACGCACACTGGCGCAGCCGTGCCGCCAGCGGTGGCAGCAACAGATCGCGCTGAAAGTCATTGGCTGCAATGGTGAAAACGGTTTGCCACCGTGCCGGGTCAAAGGAGCCTGCCAACGCAAAGCCTTGCAGAGTAGCCAGTAGTTCACGTGCCTGCACCGCCAGCAATTCAGCGCGGGCAGTCGCCATAATGCCGCGCCCGGATTTGACAAACAAAGGGTCCGCCGTGATGGCGCGCAGCTTGTCCAGCATGTGGCTCACGGCGGACTGGGTGACGCCCAGGCGGGCCGCCGCACCGGTGACCGAGCCCTCCTCCACCACCGCAACCAGCAAGCGCAACAGGCGACCATCCAGATCCGAATAATCAAATTTGCTCATGCATTCCATCATGATTGATGACTTTATCTTTCGCAATGGGTTCGAGATACTTTGCCTCGTATCTACAACATCTGGAGATTTACGTGGCAACCCCAGTTCCTTTGGCCCCCATACCCGGCACAACGCCTTTTGACGGCGAACAAGCCAAGAAGGGCTATGCCCTGAACAAGATGTGCTTTTCGTTCAACTCGGCTGAATGCCGTGCCGCCTTCCTGGCTGACGAAGAGGCCTATATGCGCCAGTACGGCCTGAATGCGCAGCAGGCCGACGCCATCCGCGCCCGCAATGTGCTGCAGTTGATTGCAGCTGGCGGAAATGCCTACTACCTGGCCAAATTTGCAGGCATCTTCGGGCTCGACATGCAAGACATCGGCGCCCAGCAAACCGGCATGACCAAAGAACAATTCAAGGCCAAGCTCGTCGCGGCCGGCCAATAAGCACACAGGAAAACACCATGGCAAATTTGATTGGCGGCGTCGCCACTTCCCACATCCCGGCCATTGGCGGGGCGATTCACAAAGGTATTCAACAAGAGCCCTACTGGAAACCATTTTTTGATGGTTTCCCTCCCATCCGCGAATGGTTAAACGCCAGGAAACCGGATGTGATGGTGATTTTCTACAACGACCACGGACTCAATTTTTTCCTCGACAAGATGCCGACATTTGCTGTGGGTGCAGCGCAGCAGTACGTCAATTCGGACGAGGGCTGGGGCATTCCCTCGCTGGAGCCGCTGCGCGGTGAGGTGGACTTGTCGTGGCACATCATCAACTCGCTCATTGACAAGGAGTTTGATGTGGTGAGCTGCCAGGA
>CANFNO010000288.1 GCA_947447845.1 Burkholderiales bacterium
GGCGACAAGGAAATGACCACCGCCGTGCGCGAGGCATTGAACACGCTGGCCCATGAAGTGGCGGCGCAAGCCGGCATCACGCCGCAGGACATTTTGGAAGCCACCTTCGTCGGCAATCCCATCATGCACCACCTGCTGCTGGGCATTGACCCGACCGAGCTGGGTGGTGCACCGTTTGCCCTGGCCACCGACCGCGCCATCACGCTGTGGGCAGTGGAGATCGACTTTGCCATCCACCGCAACGCCCGCATTTACGTGCTGCCCTGCATTGCCGGTCACGTCGGCGCCGACACCGCCGGTGTGCTGCTGGCCGAGCGCCCGGACCTGACCGACAAAATGACGCTGGTGGTCGACGTGGGCACCAATGCCGAAATCGTACTGGGCAATAACCAGCGCCTGCTGGCGTGCTCCAGCCCCACCGGCCCGGCCTTTGAAGGTGCGCAAATCAGCTGCGGCCAGCGCGCGGCACCCGGCGCTATCGAGCGCGTACGCATCAACCCCGAAACCCTGGAGCCACGCTTCAAGGTGATCGGCTCGGACCTCTGGTCGGACGAGCCTGGCTTTGCCGAAGCGGTAGCGGGTTCCGGCGTCACCGGCGTCTGCGGCTCCGGCATCATCGAAGCCCTGGCCGAGATGTACCTGGCCGGCATCATCCGCCACGACGGCACCATCGACGGAGCCTTGGCCGCGCGCAACCCGCGCATCCAGGAAGACGGCCGCACCTTCTCGTATGAGTTGTTCAAAGCAACCGCAGAAGCACGGCCGCTCAAAATCATGCAGAACGATGTACGTGCCATACAGCTTGGCAAGGCCGCGCTGTATGCCGGTGTGCGCCTGTTGATGGAGCGGCTCAATATCACCAGCGTGGACCGCATCCGCCTCGCGGGCGCCTTTGGCAGCCACATCGACGTGAAATACGCCATGGTGCTGGGCATGATCCCGGACTGCAAACTGGCAAACGTGTCCTCGGCCGGCAATGCGGCTGGAACCGGCGCGCGCATCGCCCTGCTGGACCAGCGCTCGCGCAAGGACATCGAAGCTCTGGTGCGCCGCGTAGAAAAAATCGAGACAGCGGTGGAGCCACGCTTCCAGGAATTCTTTGTCGAGGCCATGGCCATTCCGCACCTCACCGCCCCCTTTGACGAATTGCGCAAGGAAGTTACATTGCCGGTGCGCACTATGTCGAGCACCGACACCAGCCAGCGTGGGCGCAGGCCTTCGCGGCGCGACCCCAAGCCATTGCAAGCAGACCCGATCCAGTAAGTGCGTTAGTCTTTTTTTCACAGGAGCAAAAGTATGAAAATGAAAGTAGCAGGAATCCTCGCTGCCGTCGCCGCCTTGACGGCCCAAACTGCCATGGCCGATGACGCCATCTGCAAGACCGTGCGCTTCGCCGATGTGGGTTGGAGCGACATCGCCGCCACTACCGGCATGGCCTCGGTGGTGCTGGAAGGTCTGGGCTACAAGCCCACGGTGACTATCGCTTCCATCCCGATCGCTTTTGCCGGCATGAAGAAGAAACAGATCGACGTCTTCCTGGGCTACTGGAACCCGTCCATGACACCGCAGATCGAGCCCTTCGTGAAGGATGGCAGCATCAAAGTGCTGGACACCCCGAATCTGGTTGGTGCCAAGTACACCCTGGCTGTGCCCACCTATTTGTTCGACAAGGGCCTGAAGACCTTTGCCGACATCGCCAAGTTCGAGAAGGAATTGGGCGGCAAGATTTACGGCATTGAGCCAGGCAATGACGGCAACGCGCTGATCGCCGGCATGATCAAGGACAACAAGTTTGGCCTGAAGAGTTTCAAGATGGTTGAGTCATCGGAAGCCGGCATGCTGATCGAAGCCCAACGCGCCGCCAAGGACCAGAAGGCCATCGTCTTCCTGGGCTGGGAGCCACATCCCATGAATGTGCAGATGAAGATGAGCTACCTGTCCGGTGGCGACGACATCTTCGGACCCAACCTGGGCGAAGCCAAGGTTTACACCGCCATTCCTCCCTCGTATGAGAAGAAGTGCCCCAACGTCTACACCTTCCTGAAGAATCTGCAGTACACCACCGACATCGAAAATCAGGTGATGGGCCCGATCCTGAAAAAGGTCAAACCCAACACCGCCGCCAAAGACTTCCTGAAGAAGAATCCCGGCACGGTCGACAAGTGGCTGGCTGGCGTGAACACGCTGGACGGCAAGCCCGGTCTGGAAGCGGTCAAGGCTGCACTGGCGAAATAAGCAGGCCACAGGCGAGCTGCAAGGCAATCCGCTTTGCAGTGTCGAACAGGCAGTCAGCACCAAAGCGTGCTGGTTGCGCCACTCCGACGCAGCCTGGCTGGGTCGGAGTTGTTTTTTGGGCTGACCCCTATGGGCCAGACCGCGCAAGGAATGCTATGAGCGAAGTCACCATCTCCAGTTTCGTCAACGGTCTGCATGTGCAGGGCGGTGGCGAACGCTTTGAATCCATCAACCCGGCCACCGGACGCGCCTTTGCCGCGGTCTACGACGCAAACCAGGCCGACGTGGATGCCGCCGTAGCCGCCGCACACGCCGGGTTTCTGGTCTGGTCGGCGATGACCGGCACCGAGCGTGGCCGCATCCTGCGCCGCGCAGTCGATATTCTGCGTAGCCGCAACGACGAACTCGCCGCGCTGGAAGTGCAGGACTGCGGCAAGCCCCTGCAGGAAGCCCTGGTGGTCGACGTGGCCAGTGGCGCCGACTGCATCGAATACTTTGCCGGTGCCGCCGCCACGCTGACCGGCCAGCAATACCCATTGAAGAACGCCTTTGCCTACACCCGCAAAGAGCCACTGGGCGTGTGCGTGGGCATTGGCGCCTGGAACTATCCGATCCAGATTGCCTGCTGGAAGTCAGCGCCTGCACTGGCAGCAGGTAACGCGATGATTTTCAAGCCGTCCGAATTGACACCGGCCACCGCCGTCAAGCTGGCTGAGATTTATCTGGAGGCTGGTGTGCCCCCAGGTGTCTTCAATGTGTTGCAGGGCCGGGGCGCCACGGGCGCCATGCTGGCCGCACATCCCGGCGTGGCCAAGGTGTCGGTCACCGGCTCGGTGCCCACCGGCAAGAAAGTGATGCAGACGGCTGCAGGAACCTTGAAGCGCGTGACCATGGAGCTAGGTGGCAAATCACCTCTGGTAATTTTTGAAGACGCCGATCTGGAGCAGGCCGTGGCCGCCGCCATGATGGGCAACTTCTACACCCAGGGTGAGGTCTGCACCAACTGCACCCGCGTCTTCGTGCAACGCGGCATTGCCGACCAATTTCTGGCGCGCCTGAAAGAGCGCACGCTGTTGCTGCGCGTGGGCGACCCGATGAATCCGGAGACCGAAGTCGGTGCGCTGATTTCAGAAGCGCATGCCGCCAAAGTGATGGACTACATTGCCAGCGGCATCTCTGAAGGCGCGACACTGGTTTGCGGTGGCGAGCGTGTTGCCGTGGCCGGACAGGGCACGAACTTTGTCGCCCCCACCATCTTTGCGGACTGCAAGGATGAGATGCGCATCGTGCGCGAAGAAATCTTCGGCCCGGTGCTGTCCATGCTGACCTTTGACACCGAAGCAGAAGCGATTGCGCGTGCCAACAACTCGCGCTTTGGATTGGCTGCCGGTGTCTTCACCACCAATCTGCAAAAAGGCCACCGCGTGGCAGCGCAACTCAAGGCCGGTATTTGCTGGATCAACAACTACAACATCACCCCCATCGAAATGCCGTTTGGCGGAGTTGGCGAATCCGGCATTGGCTCCGAAAACAGCATGGCGGCGCTGGACCACTACACGCAGTTGAAGACCGTGTATGTGGAAATGGGCGAGGTGGCGACGGGCTACCGTTGATGGGCTTTAACGCGTTTGAGAAGCAGCGCTTGAAAAGCAGCGATTGAGACAGGCAGGAAATCCTTTTATGAACACCGAATACGACTACATCATCATTGGCGCCGGTTCTGCCGGCAGCGTGCTGGCCTATCGCCTGGGCGAAGATCTGAACACCAAAATTCTGGTGATCGAGGCGGGCCCCATGGACCACAACCTGTTCATTCATATGCCCAGCGGCTTTGCCTACCCGATGGCGAACCCGCGCTACACCTGGATGTACGAGTCCGAGCCTGAGCCTTGTCTGGATAACCGCCGCGTGCACTGCCCGCGCGGCAAGACGATTGGCGGCTCCAGCAGCATCAACGGCATGGTCTATATCCGGGGCAATGCCGAGGACTACAACGGCTGGGCCGAGAAGCACAACCTGCCCGAATGGAGCTATGCCCACTGCCTGCCCTATTTCAAGAAGTCGGAAACACGGGAAGTGGGTGGCGACGACTATCGCGGTGCGGACGGGCCGCAACATGTGCACACCGGCAACTGCACCAACCCGCTGTACAACGCCTTTATCGAAGCTGGACAACAAGCCGGTTACCCCTACACGGCTGACATGAACGGTTACCAGCAGGAAGGCTTCGGCCCCATGGACATGACCACCCACAAGGGCCGCCGCTGGAGCACGGCCATGGGTTATTTGCGCCCAGCTATCAAGCGCGGCAATGTCATGCTGCAACCGAACACGCTTGCCACGCGGCTGCTCCTCGAAGGGAAAAATGAGCCGCGCGCCATTGGCGTCGAAGTGGAGCAGGACGGCAAGCTGGTGCAGTTCCGCGCCCGGCGCGAAGTGATTCTGAGTGGCGGCGCGATCAATTCGCCGCAGTTGCTGCAACTCTCAGGCATCGGCAATCCGGAGCTTCTCCAGCCCCTGGGCATTGAGATGGTCGCCACCCTCAAGGGCGTGGGCGAGAATTTGCAAGACCACATGGAAACCTATGTGCAATACGAATGCAAGCAGCCCATCACCCTGTACTCCGCAACCAAGCCGGTGAA
>CANFNO010000289.1 GCA_947447845.1 Burkholderiales bacterium
ACCAAAAACCTGCGCTCATTGCAAAGTGACGCCGCACTGGACGCGCTGTTGGGTGCAATTGCCGAGCGGCGTGAGTTGTTGGCACAGCAATTTGGTGCCCGCAAGCCCATTTTCCTGAAAATTGCCCCCGACCTGGATGCCGCGCAAATCGACGTCATTGCCGCCACCCTCAAGCGCTATGGCACCGACAGCATGGGCCGAGTCAACAACGCCTGGGGCGTTATCGCCACCAACACCACCTTGAGCCGTGACGCCGTGAAGGATCTGCCCCATGCGGACGAATCCGGCGGTCTGTCTGGCGCACCGGTGCTGCAGATGAGCAACCAGGTGATCACGCAATTGCGTACTGCGCTGGGCCCGCATTTCCCAATCATCGGTGTGGGCGGGATTTTGAGTGCAGATGATGCGGTGTCCAAGATCCACGCCGGAGCCGATGTGGTGCAAATTTATACCGGCTTGATTTACCGGGGCCCGGCTCTGGTCTCGGAAGCGGCGCAGGCCATTGCAACACTGCGTAAAAAATAATGTTGGGCTAATAACCCAGCCTCAGCGCAGCTCCAGGGCGCCACTTTCCGGGTTGGGAGCCAGCTTCATACCGGACGGCACAGTCAAAAAAGCGCGTACGTCCTGTTCAGGCAAACCAAATACCAGGCTACTCGGACCCTGCACCGTGCGGCCATAGGCATAACCTCTGGTTTCACTCAACAGCGTAGTTTGCAGGGTGACTTGGGTGCCATCACTGCAGCGCACATCCACTTCACCCGCATTTGTCGAGGTGTAGCGCAGGCTGCCACTACAAGAACTGATGGCACCCTTTTCGGACGCGAACGACACTCGGCCAGTGCGATCCGGCACCAGCAGCACGTCGCCTGTAAGCAACTGCTCGTTCACAATCAAATAGGCGTCCCGCTTGGTTGATACCAGTCGCAAACCGGTGTCATTCACCCTGGCGCAACTGCACAACAGCGTGGCTAGCAGTGAGAGCAAAACCGGCCCTGCAAAGGATCGAACAATCTGCTGCATGGGGAAAATCTCCTGTGTATTTCGGGGCACAAAGCGCCAAGTCATGCCGGTGTACCATCTTAGCCAACTCGCACTCCACCCAGGCAGATGAAAGCACAAAAGCAAAACCCGTTCGAACCTCAATCAACCTCTGGCCTGGGCCAGCGCTTGCTGTTGTTGTTGCTCGTGCTCGTTTTGCTGGGTGCAGCTGCGTATGTGCTCGGCCCACGCAACGACTTCGGACCCTTCATGCCAAGCGCCAGACAACAGCCTCCGCAAGACATTACCCAGTTGTCTGACTGGATACAAATGAGCGAGTCCGCCTTTGCCGACATCAAACCTGGCAACGCCAAGGGCATCGTCTGGGCAGCCACACCTGGGCAGCGCACCCGCTGGTCGGTGGTCTATATCCACGGGTTCTCCGCCAGTCGCCTGGAGACAGCACCACTTGCAGAAGCTGTCGCCAGCCAACTGGGCGCTAACGTGTTTTACACCCGGCTCACTGGCCACGGTCGCGCCAATGGTGACGCCATGGGGGAAGCGACACCACAAGACTGGATGGCGGACACGCTAGAAGCGGTGCAAATTGGCCAGACCCTGGGCGAGCGTGTGTTGCTGATCAGTTGCTCCACCGGCGGCACGCTGGCGACATGGCTGGGCACCTCGGCCGATGCGGCCCGGGTTTCAGCCCATGTCTTTGTTTCCCCCAACTTTGGCCCCAAGGACAAGCGCTCCGAAATCGTCAATGGGCCCTGGGGCAGAAAAATCGCGCTCCTTGTTCAAGGCGCCACGCGCAGTTGGACACCCGAGAGCGCGCAGGAGGCCAATGCCTGGACGCCCAGCTACCCCACCAAGGCCATTTTCCCGATGATGGCGCTGGTCAAAAGCGTGCGTGAGAGTGATCTCTCGCTGTTTCAGACACCGGTATTGGTTTTGTACAGCGAACGCGACGAAACGGTGGATACGTCTGAGCTCAAGGCTGCCTTCACGCGGCTGGGGTCGGCCCGCAAATCTATTGAGCCCGTGGCCTACAGCAAGAGTAAAGGCCAGCATGTGCTGGCCGGTGCGATCAAGGACCCGGACGCCGTGGCCCCCATGACAGAGACGATCGTCCAATGGGTAAAATCACTACCCAAAGATCAGAACTAAGCCATGGCAGAAGCCGACAAATCATCTGAAGAAGTCAACCAACTTTCGTTGCGCTCCCTCGGGCTAAAGCCCGGCATGGCCATGCAGACCAAGCGCCTTGTGGCGGGGGCCACCAAAGTGGAGTCCCAGTATTTTGGTGCCATAGAGGGCAAAGGTGTGATGGTCGGCCCGCTAGGCAGCGAAGGCGCCAAGACCGAATTGGTCGAGGGTGAAGTCTGCGTAGTGCGCGGTTTTACCGGGCAGTATGAATACTCGTTTTTATCCAAGGTTCTGCAAACCTTTGAGAAGCCTTTTGCCTATGCGCTGCTGGCATATCCAGCCAAGGTGGATGCCAAACTGGTGCGCCAAAGCATGCGCACCAAATGCTCCTGGCCAACCACGGTGTTAGCGCCGCCTCCGGTGGGCGATGGCAAAACCATCTCGGTGGATTTGATTGACCTGAGTGTCAGCGGTGCCATGATCAAAGCGGCGACCAGTGTGGCGGCCATCGGCTCCAACATCAAACTCACGATGTCCGTCAACGTGGACAACGCACCAATCGAATTGCATCTCAACGCCAGTGTGTGCCACAACAACCGCGCCACCTACGAAGAGGCCCACTTCATCGGGTTGGCCTTCAAGGGGCTCACGCCCCACGACAAACTGGTGCTGAATTTCCTGACCCAAGGCTCGCCGGCTTGAACCTCTGACTGGCAGATCGCACCGCCCGCGCGTGGTGCCGAAGATAAAGCCCCCATCAAAAAGCACCATGACAGGTGCAGGAGACATCGCCTCGTTTGTGCTTTGCAGCGCGCAAAAACACCCCTTCAATATTTATTTTCCATTTTCTTGTTGCGCGTGACTTGTATGAATGAGAATACAAAGCAAGAAATCACCTGGGGGTGTTGATTGAAAATAAAGCGTGTTGCGAGGCTGCTTTGCGGCGCGGCGGGACTGGCATTCTCAAGCTGCAACGCGCAGTCGCTACCCGAGTTGCTGAGTGGTGTGTTGCGCACACACCCGTCGCTACGCGCGCAACAGGCACTTGGAGAATCCGCCAAGCACGCACTGGAGAGCGCCGAATGGCAGTTCTACCCCACACCCTCCATCGGTTTTGAGCAGATTGATCGCAGTCAAACCGACCCAAACTATCCTTCATACGGAGACAAATCCGTAACCACCCTTCGCCTACAGCAACCCCTTTGGACAGGTGGTCGCCTGACTGCCGGAATCAGTAAAGCACAGGCCGGTTTGGCTGTAAGTCAGGCCACTTTGGACGGTGTACGCCAGGATCTGGCCACGCGCGTAGTGCAGGTCTATGCAGACTGGCTCGGTGCGTACCTCAAAGTTCAGAGCTTCGAAAAGAGCCTGAAAGCACACCAGACCCTGCAAGAGCAAATTGATCGCCGAATTGCAGGCGGTGCTTCACCACGCAGCGACCTCACGCTGCTGCTGGGACGAGCCCAACAAACCGAGGCCGATTTATCTGCTGCGCAAGCGCAAGCGCAGTCCGCCATTGGGCGTATGAGCCAGATGCTGGGCAGCCCGCTGCAAACCGAGTTGCTGGTGCATTCCATGAGTGCACCGCTAGGTCTGGCTAGCGATGCACAAGACCTGGTGCTTCAGGCACAAACCCATAGCCCGGGTGTCTTGAAATTGCTCGCCCAGGCGCGTGTAGCCCAGAGTGAAGTCGACGAGCGCCAAGCGGATTTGAAACCCGAGGTCTATCTGCGTGCCGAGCGTCAATACGGTAACTACGCCGTGGCCAACAGTTCTCCTATCAACCGCTACTTTGTGGGCTTCTCCAGCCATTTCGGTGCCGGGCTTTCGTCCTTGACGCAGGCGAGCGGCGCTCAAGCGCGCTACGAGGCCGCATTGGCCGACATCGATAGCACCCGCATCAGCCTCGGTGAGCAGGTGCAGTCTGACTTTGCGCAAGCCGAAGCGGGAAAGATGCGCTTGGCTGCATTGATGGCGTCTTTGGAATCATCGGACAACATCGCGCGGGCCTGGAATCGGCAGTTCATCGCGGGCCGTAAGACCTGGTTGGACGTGATGAATGCGGTGCGCGAACAGTCGCAGCTTGAGGGCCAGATAGCGGATGCCAAGGCGTCTCAAATGCTGTTGACCTGGCGACTGGCCATTCTCGGGCAAGGACTGGACAACACACTGGCGGTGGCTGAACGCGTCACAGGAGAAGCGCCCGGTCTCAAAAGCGGAAGTCCCACATCCACGAAAAGCACCCGCGACTGGGACGCCCCGACGCTTATCCCCTTGTATGAAGCCAACGAAGCCGATGCTTTGAATCTGCACATTGCCTTTGAGATCGACCCCGCAAATATGGGCGTGGGGATAGGTACCGCTGAATTGCCCGAAAACCAAAAGAACCAAGAAGGCATTTGATGAACCAACTCCTATACACACTGGCCCGACTAGCCCAACTGCAATCCGAGGCGGTCGACCGCATCGCCCTGCATGAAGCCGCCAAGGCCGCAGACGGGCAAGACCCGCACAGCCAACTCGACACCGTATGCCGCCATCTGCAGGTCAAGCCCGCCAAATGGCCCAAGACTGCCGACGCCTCTGCCGTGCCCGCCCTGCTGCACCACCCCGAGCGTGGTTGGGGTCTGCTGCGCGGCCTCAACGGCCAGGGCCAGTGGATAGCCGAATGGCTGGACAGCGAAGGCCAGAAGTGGATGGAAGTCCAACTCACGCAAGTCACCCTGCAAGACTGCCAGATCGCCCG
>CANFNO010000290.1 GCA_947447845.1 Burkholderiales bacterium
GGCGCAATTTCTGTCTTGCTTGGCGGTTTGGCGCACAGATAAAAAATCCGAAAAGCAAGACAGTGGGGATGGTTCATCAATCGCATTCAAGCGCATTCAATCGAGGCAACATTTCCATGATACTCACCCACATTCCCCAACACCTGTCGCGTACCACTCAGGTGGCACGCCGCTATCTGCCCGGCGCACTGCTAGCACTGGCCGCCCTGGGCGTCAGCAGCCAGGTGCTGGCGCAGTCCGCCGCCAACACCAAGACGGAGACCTATCCATCAATCATGGGTTCTTCGTACATTGGCCTGAGCGCCGGAACCTCCGACTTGTCCCGGCCCATCACCGCCTTCGGTCTATTCGCCGGCGACCAGCAGGGCACCTCCTACAACATAGCCGTGGGCAACTATTTCACCAACCAGAACTATGGTGTGGAGATCGGCTACACCGACTTTGGTTCGGTCAACCGTGCTGGCAGCAGCACCAAAGTGGATGGCATCAACCTCAGTCTGATTGGCCGCATGCCTCTGAGCAGCAGCTTCAATCTGCTGGGCAAAGTAGGCACCACCTACGGGCGCACCGATGTCTCGGCCAACCCCGGCTCCAGTGTGGTTGGTGGCAGTGAACGCGGCTTCGGTTGGTCGTACGGACTAGGCGGCGAAATCGTCCTGTCGCCCCAATGGTCGGCCTTGCTGCAGTACAGCGAGCACTTCGTGAAGTACCCCGCGTCCAGCGATGAACGGGTCAGCAACACCACTTTGGGTGTGCGCTACCACTACTAAGGCTAAGGCTAAGGCAGCGCCAGGGCCAGGGCCAGGTCCAGCACCTCCAGAAAGGCCTCAATCTTGAACGGCTTGGTCAGGTAACGAAAGAAGCCTGCCGCCAAGCCGTTCACCACATCCAGCGGCATGGCATTGGCACTGACGGCAATCACCGGGATGTGCCGCGTGGCGGGATCCTGGCGCAAGATACCCAGGGCTTCCAGGCCGCTCATGCCCGGCAGATGAATGTCCATCAGAATTACCTGCGGGCAGTGCTCACGCGCCATGGCAATGCCTTGTGGACCATCGGCCGCACTGAACAGTTGCAAGTTGTCGCGGCGCGACAGAATTTGCTCCACCAGATCCACATTGGCCTGGTTATCTTCCACGTACAAAACTTTGCAGCGCCGCGGGACCGGACCACTGGAAAACTGCGGGTCTTGCGGGGCGAGGGTGGCCCGATTCAGTTCGGTCGTTGGGGTTCGCGCTGCTTTGAATTCGACCCAGAACTCGCTGCCCACTCCGAAGATGCTTTGCACGCTAATCGTGCCCCCCATCAATTCGGTCAGCTTCTTGGTCACCACCAGTCCGATGCCTGTGCCCTCGGTCTGGCCACCTTCGCGCCCCAGCCGGTTGAAAGACACAAACAGTTGCGCAAGTTTGTCCGGGCTCAAACCCTCGCCGGTGTCCTTGACACCAATACGCAGTGAACCTCCCGCGCCGTCTTGTATGCACACCTCGACGCGTCCATCGGGGCGGTTGTATTTGATGGCGTTGGACAGCAGGTTGACCATGACCTGTTTGAGTCGCGTCGGATCGGCCACCACCCACAGCGCATGCTCCAGAACCGGGAACTGAACATGAATGCCTTGCTTGTCGGCTTGTGCCTCGGTGAGTTGCTGGCATTCCAGTAGCAGAGGTCCCAGCGAGACCGGTTGCAGGGCAACGGCCAGCTTGCCGGATTCGATCTGCGCCAAGTCCAGGATCTCGTTAATGAGTTTGAGCAAATACCAGCCGCCCGCCAGTATCCGGTCGATATTGCGCAGTTGCAAGGTCGTGAGTTTCGGCGTCCCGGATTCCATCAACTGGGCAAACCCGACGATGGAGTTGAGCGGCGAGCGCAACTCGTGGCTCATGTTGGAGAGAAATTCCGACTTGGCCAGGTTGGCCTTTTCAGCCGCTCCGGTGGCCGCTTGCAGTTCCAGGTTCTTGAGCTGCAGCGCCTGGTCCAGTATCTTGCGCTCGGTGATGTCGGTATTGATGCTGATGAAGTGGCTGAGTTGGCCCTGCGTGTCATAAATCGGCGAGACGCAAAGCTCGTTCCAGAAGCCGCTGCCATCCTTGCGGTAATTGAAGGTCTCGCCTGAGAACTCGCGCCGCGTTGCGATGGATTCGTAAAAGGCCCGGATATTCGCCTCGCCGGTTTGGGGGCCGGTAAAGATCATGCATTCCCGGCCAATCAGTTCCGCCTCGGTATAGCCCGTCATGGACAGAAATGCCTCGTTGGCCGATACCACCACCAGCTGCGGTGTCGTGATCAGCACGCCCTGGGTAATCGCCTTGAGCGCTCTGTCGCTGATGCGCAAACGGTCTTGCGCCAGCTTGCGGTCATCGATGTTGGTCATCACCAGGCGGTGCATCAGTCCCCCAGCGCCATCTGAGTCGCGGGTGGCCATCAGCTGAGCCCAAAACGGCGCCTGACCCAGCTTGGTCATGCGCAGTTCGCAGGTTTGCGGCAAGCCGGTTGCTGCAAGCCGCTGCCGGTGGCTGTAGTAGATGTCCTGATCCGCTGGCAGGATGAAGGTACTGAGCGGTCTACCCACCAGCGTCTTGTTGTGCAGACCCAGCAAGCTGGCGGCGGTCAGGTTGGCTTCCAGAATGGTTTCGGTTTCACTGAGAGTGAAGTAGCCCACCGGTGCCAGGTCATACAGGTCAAAGTAGCGTGCGCGGGTATGGTCCAACTCAATCTGGGTGCGACGCAGTTCTTCGTTTTGCGCCTCCAGCTCGGTTTGATGCACCCGCAACTCATGCAGCAGCGTGCCATCCCGCTCGGGTGATCTGCGCTCCACACCGTGGTTCATGTGCTTATTCCCTATTTGGTATTTTGATCATGCGATACCTGGATTGCCTTGAACACTAATGCCAACATCACGCCGACAGGGTACGCGCAATTTCTTGTCGCGTGGGTCGTAAATATCAAGGCTTGCCCATTCTTTTGCAGGCTAAAGCACAAGGATGGGCTGCGTCGCTTCAAAAGGGTGAATGTAGTGGGCAGGAGGTCCTTGCCAGCGTTCGCTGACGCACAGACCCACCGCGCCCCAATGCCGACCATGAGGCCTGCAATTCAAAGGACTTCGCTATGGCTATCCAAAATACTTTTTCTGCAATCGCGGCTGTGCTGCTGCTCTCGGCCAGTGGCGTGTCGCTGGGGGCCAGGGCTGCCGGCAGCACATCGATAGCTGTTACTGCCAGTGTTACCCAGGCATGTTCAATCAGCACTACAAGGGCACTGGCATTTGCCGCCTACGATCCGATTGGCGCCAACTCTGGCGCAGCCTTGAATGCCACCGGCCAGATTAGCGTGGCTTGTTCCAAAGGTGCCACGGGACTGACGATCGGCATGGACAACGGGGCGCACTTCATCGGCGCGTCGCGAAACATGGTTGGATCGACGGCTAGCAACGTACTGCTGTACAACATCTTCCAGCCGACAACCACCGTGGAAGGCGCACCGTGCGCCGCTTCCGGTGGTGTGGCTTGGACCAATGCCGATAAAGGCACCCTGACTTTGATACCTCCGTCTGGCAGGGCCGCCCGCCTTTACAACGTCTGCGGCTCCATTCCCATGGGCCAGGACGCGGCGGTGGACAACTACACCGATACCGTCAACGCCACCATCAATTTCTGATCCCCGCACCCCCTCTGGAGCCCCTATGCATATCCCAACCAGCCCGTCCCAAGGCCATAACCTGCGCCGCTCGGCTCTAAACCTCGTTGCCCTGTGTGCCAGTCTGTGCGCCGCCTTCACCGCCAGCGCAGCAAGCCTCGAAATCGACCCGGTGCGCGTGGCCCTGTCGGCTCAGCAAAAGACCGCCGTCATCCTGATCCGCAACAACTCCGACGAGCCCGCCACCCTGGAGGCCAAGCCGGTGAGCTGGTCGCAGGCCGATTCGCAGGACGTCTACGCACCGACGCGTGAACTGCTGGTGTCGCCACCCACGTTCACCATTCCAGCCCACGGCACACAGACCGTTCGCGCGGCATTGCGGCGCGGGGCCGACCCGACCCGCGAGCTGAGCTACCGCATCAACCTGCAGGAGATTCCGCCTGCCATGCCAGCGGGCGTGAACGGCGTGCAAGTGGCGCTGAAAGTCGGACTGCCAGTGTTCGTCAAATCCATGAATGGCAAGTCTGCTCCCAAGGCGCAATGGAGCCTGGCGCGCAACTCCGACGGCAAGCTCGCCGTGGGCCTGCGCAACACCGGTAGCGCCCATGTGCAGGTGACGGACTTTTTGATTCAACGCCCGACCGGTGCCGAAGTGCTGGCCGAGCAACGCGCCGCCACCTATGTGCTGGAAGGCCAGACCCGCGTCTGGGAATTGACCCCCATGTCGCCTGAAAAAATCACAGTCGGACCACTGCGCCTGAAGGCCCATACCGATGCTGGCGATTCGGACAAGGAACTTGCGCTGGAACTTCGCTAGCCCCGTGGCGCCAAGGCGGGCGCCCAAGTTGGCGCGCCACCCGGCACTCTACTTGGCGCTGTGGCTGATGCTGGCAGCGCCTCCCTCAGCCTTTGCCCAAAGTGCTGCGTCGCGCTTTCGCGAGTTGCTGGTGCAGGTCGACGTCAATCAGCAGCGCCTCGATGAAACCGTGGTGGTGCTCGAAGACGCCAAGGGCGCGCACTATGTGTCCGAACGCGATTTGCAGCGCTGGCGTTTGGAGTTGCCCGCGCCCGAGTGGCTCGTGCCGTACCAGGGCGAAAGCTACTACCCGCTGCAAGCGCTGCATTCCGTGGCGCAACGCTTCGACGCCGCTGCACTCACGCTGGAGATCGACGCGCGGGCCGATGCCTTTGTCGAGACCGTGCGCAGCACCGACCGGGTGGCCTTGCCCGTGCCTCA
>CANFNO010000291.1 GCA_947447845.1 Burkholderiales bacterium
GGCCACCCTGGCGCAGGCGCGCGCCCAACTTGGCGACATGGCCAATGCGCGCTTCGAGCGGGTTGCGGCTTCATCGGCCACCGAAGGGCTGACCCGCATGGCCGAGCGCGAAAGTGCCGACCTGATCGTGCTGGGTTCGGCACGCGAAGGCACGGCAGGTCGCTTGCTACTGGGCGGCGTCACGGATGAAATTTTGCATGTGGCTACGGTGCCCGTGGCGATTGCGCCGATCGGCTTCAGCGCAACAGCGCCACTCAGCCGCATCACCGTCGCTTTCTCGGGCGGTGAAGCGGCGCGCAGCACGGCGTTGCATGCACTGGGCTTGGCGGGCGCCCTGAAGCTGCCCTTGCGCTTGATCAGCTTTGCGGTACGCGACCAGCAGATGTTCCCGCCCCTGGGCAATCGCGATGCCGAAGCCCTGGTGTTGCAGGGTTGGCTAGACCAGGCACAGGCGGCACTGAAGACCGTGCACGACCAAATTGCGGTCACTGGCTTCCCTGTGGAAACCGATGTCGGAATGGGCTCCACCTGGGATGAAGCCCAGGCCAGTTTGCCCTGGCAAGACGGTGACGTTTTGTTGCTGGGCTCCAGCCGACTGGGATCCCTGAAGAGGGTATTCCTGGGTTCCAATGCGGCCAAAATCATGCGATCCTCGCGGGTGCCGGTCATCGTACTTCCACGTCATAACTAGACGATAACAATTAAAAAGAAAGGAAAACCTGCAATGGCTCCTGCTCGATTCAATCAACCTATGGGTGGCAATGAAATGCCGCGCTTTGGTGGCCTCGCCACCATGATGCGTTTGCCCGCCGCAACTTCTGCCGATGGGCTGGATGCCTGCTTTGTCGGCGTTCCGTTTGACATCGGGACCTCCAACCGATCGGGGGCCCGTTTCGGGCCGCGCCAGATTCGCGCCGAATCCTGCCTGCTGCGACCCTACAACATGGCCACGCGCGCAGCACCCTTTGACTCGCTGCAGGTGGCCGACATCGGAGATGTGGCCATCAATGCCTTCAACCTGGCCGACAGCCTGGTGCGCATCGAAGCCGCCTTTGATCGCATTTGCGCCACCGGTGCCCGGCCGCTGACCATGGGTGGCGACCACACCATTGTGCTGCCCATCCTGCGTGCCCTGGCTAAAAAGCATGGCCCCATTGGCATCGTGCATGTGGACGCGCACGCCGACATCAACGACACCATGTTTGGTGAAAAATTTGCCCATGGCACACCCTTTCGGCGGGCCATTGAAGAGGGTCTCATCAACCCCAAGCGCATGGCCCAGATTGGTTTGCGTGGCACCGGCTACACGGCCGAAGACTTCGACTGGCCACGCAGCCAGGGCGTGCGCGTGGTCGCCGCCGAAGACTGCTGGTACAAGTCGCTGGCCCCCCTGATGGCCGAGATCCGGTCCAGTTTCGGCGACGGCCCGGTTTACATCTCGTTCGACATTGACGGGCTCGATCCGTCCTGTGCGCCGGGCACAGGCACGCCCGAGATCGGTGGCCTGACCACCATCCAGGGCTTGGAAATCATTCGTGGCTGCCGTGGGTTGGACGTGGTGGGTGGCGACCTGGTCGAAGTGGCACCGCCCTATGACCTGTCCGGCAATACCTCGTTGCTGGCGGCTAACCTGCTGTTTGAAATGCTGTGCGTGCTGCCCGGCGTGAAGTACCGGGACTAAGCGCCATGATCAACGTCACATTGCAAGACGTGTTCGTGGCGCAAAAGCGCATTGCCGCCAATGTGCTGGCTACACCGCTGGTGTATTCGGACAAGATGAGCGAGCTGCGCGGTGCCGAGGTATGGATGAAGATGGAGTCGCTGCAGCGCACCGGCTCCTTCAAGATTAGGGGTGCCAGCAACCGCTTGCTGGCCCTGACTGCGGCTGAACGTGCCCGTGGCGTGATCACCACGTCCTCCGGAAATTTTGCGCTGGGCCTCGGTCTTGCCGCGCGGACCGCGCATGTCAATGCCATCGTGGTGGTGCCCACCAATACCCCGGAGACCAAGTTAGAGAGCATTCGGCGCTTGGGCGTGCAACTCATCATCCACGGTGCCAACTACGACATCGCCTATGCGCATGCCAAAGAAATCGCGCTCAAGACGGGGCGCACCTATGTGTCTAGTTACGAAGACCCGTGGGTGGTTGCAGGGCAGGGAACGGTGGCGCTGGAAGCGTTTCTGGACCAGCCACACTTTGACCTGATCCTGGTTCCTACCGGGGGCGGCGGCCTGTTGTCGGGCGTTGCCATGGTGGCCAAATCCCTCAACCCCGGTATCCGGGTGATCGGGCTGCAGACGGAGGCGTCCGCCCCCTGGCTGCACTCGTTTCAGCAGCGCAAGGTGGTCGAAGTCGAATACGGCGAAACCCTGGCCGACGGTCTGCTCGGCGAAGTCGGTGCCGCCAACCTGGACATGGTGCTGCGCTATGTGGACGATATTCTGGTGGTGAAAGAAAGTGAAGTGGCTGAAGCCATGCACTGGATGGTCAAGTACCACCACCAGATCGTCGAAGGATCTGCTGCAGTAGGGGTTGCGGCGCTGCTGCACCATTTGCCCGACATTGGTGGTCTCAAGGTACTGAACATCGTCACGGGCAGCAATGTGGACTCCAACCGCATCGCACCGATATTGCACGCCTACGACGAGTAGCGCGTTGTGCGTGACCTCCCGCCACTTAACGCGTTGCGTGTGTTTGATGTGACCGCGCGAAGCCGCAGCTTTTCTGAGGCTGCCAAGATATTGTTTATGACCCAGGGCGCAGTGAGCCGGCAAATTCAAACCCTGGAGCAGTACTTTGGTGTTCCGTTGTTTGTGCGCCATCCGCGCAAAGACCTGTGCATGACCCCCTTGGGGCAAATGCTGGAACCCACCGTGCACGAATGTTTCCGTTCACTTCAGGACATTACGCAACGGCTCAACCAGCACGCCAGCAGCCTGTCTCTAAAAATCCCAACCTGTGTGATGCGCTGGGTGCTGCCCAAGATCATGCGCTTCAACTCCGTGCGCCCGGACATTGACATCCAAATCACCACGACCTTGTCGCACAGAGTCGACTTTGATCGCGAACCATTCGATGCGGCGATTGTGTATGGCGAAAAGTCCGCTGCGGGCTACGGTGAACACGTCGCTCTCTTTGACGAAGTGTTGACACCGGCCTGCTCCCCTTCACTGCTGCAGGGCGGTGCTCTGCGGTCATTGGATGATTTGGCGACTCAAACGCTGCTGCACCCGACACGGGATCACGCCGATTGGCGCCGCTGGCTCGAAGCCGCCGGAGCTTCACATATTTCTGCGGTTCGAGGGCAGTCTTTTGAGACCATGGACCTTGCGCTGGACGCAGCGAGCCGAGGCTTCGGCATCGCCGTGGCGGACTGCCTGCTTATGGCAGACGATGTGCAGGCCGGTCACCTGGTGTGTCCATTTGATCTCACCGTGGCTACCGGTCAGCGCTATTACCTGGTACTGCCACGGCAGCCTGCACTCAACTCCAATTTGGCTCAGCTACGCGACTGGATTGTTGAACAGGTTCGTCCGGGTACCGAGGCAAGCCCCCATTCCAACCTTTAGGAGACAGCCCATGACCCTCATCGCCCGTATCAACCCCGGACCCCGCCTGTGTGACGCGACCATCCACAACGGCGTGGCCTACCTCGCTGGCCAGGTGCCAGAAAACGCCGCGCTGCCGATGCGTGAACAGACGGCCAGCGTGTTGGCACAAATTGACCATTTGCTTGCCAGCGCAGGTAGCGACAAGACGCGCATCCTGTCGGCCACGATTTACCTGGCCAGCATGGGTGACTTCGCAGCCATGAACGAGGTATGGGATGCCTGGCTGGGTGCGGGCCAAAACGGACCCGCACGGGCTACCGTAGAGGCGCGTCTGGCCTCGCCCGATGACAAGGTCGAAATCCAGGTAATCGCCGCACTGGCCTGAGGGCATATTTGCCAACTTGCCTTGCATGGCAGGTAAAATCAAGGCGTGCTCAAACAAAGAACCCTCAAATCCTTGACCCACGCCGTCGGTGTGGGCCTGCACAGCGGCCAGCGTGTGGAAATCACGCTTCGCCCGGCGGCACCCGATACTGGCATCGTGTTCCGGCGCATCGATTTACCGCAGGTGGTGGAGATTGCGGTGTCGGCTGAAGCGGTGACCGACACGCGCATGGCATCCACCCTTTCCAAAGGAAATGCCAAGGTGCTGACCGTTGAGCACCTGATGTCGGCCTGCGCCGGTTTGGGCGTCGACAACCTGTACGTCGACATCACGGCCGAGGAAATTCCGATTCTGGATGGCTCGGCTGCGTCCTTTGTGTTCCTGCTGCAAAGTGCAGGCATTGAGTTGCAGAACGCGCCGCGCCGTTTTATCCGCCTGACCAAACCGGTAGAAGTGCGCGAGGGCAGTGGCGCCAACGAAAAGTGGGCGCGCCTGGACCCGTATCACGGTTTCAAACTGAGTTTTGAGATTGACTTCAACCACCCGGCAGTGGACTCCACCGGGCAGCGCGTGGAGTTCGACTTGAGCACCGGCTCGTATTCGCGCGACATCGCCCGCGCACGCACCTTCGGTTTCACCAAAGATGTGGAAATGATGCGCGCCAACGGCCTGGCTCTTGGCGGTGGCTTGGACAACGCCATCGTCATGGACGACTACAAGGTGTTGAACGCCGACGGCTTGCGCTACGACGATGAATTCGTCAAACACAAGATTCTGGACGCCATGGGTGACCTGTACTTGGTGGGCAAACCGCTGCTCGCCAGCTACTCGGCCTTCCGCTCCGGCCACGCCATGAATAACAAGCTCTTGCGCGAGTTGTTGGCCCATCCCGAATGTTGGGAAGTGGTCACCTTCGAAGATGTCAA